>CAYSZN010000220.1:0-6552 GCA_964435425.1 uncultured Akkermansia sp.
GCAACGGCGCGCCGCCGGTCTCCACCGAGGCCGTGGCCCGCTACCGCGAGTCCGTCCCCGCCCGCGCCCCATGGACGCCGGAGGAACTGATGAAGCTGGAGTGATTCCGCAAAAGCCACCGGGCTGCGAGGCTTGCCGATCTGCAAAGGACCGTCTATCCTCCTCCCGATGGACGAGTCCATCCACCAGCCGCACGACAAGCTGTTCGCCACCACCTTCGGCGTGCCGGACAATGCGGCCGCTCTCCTCCGGGCGAAGCTGCCCGCCGGGATCGCCTCGCAGCTCGACTGGGGCCAGCTCACGACGCTGCCCGGCCGTTTCGTCGACAACCGCTACGAGCGCTCCCACACCGACCTCCTCTTCTCGGTTCCTCTCGCGGGCCGGGAGGTCCTCCTCTACGTTCTCCTCGAACACCAAAGCACGCGCGATCCGTGGCTTTCCCTGCGTCTCCTGCGATACTTGCTCCGCATCTGGGAAGACTACCTCCGCACGCATCCCGGGACCGAGAAGCTCCCGCCCATCCTCCCCGTCGTCCTCTCCCAGAACGGCGAACTGTGGGAGCCCGCCGCCCGTCTAGCCGACCTCGTTGATCTCCCCGCCGAGATCGCGGACGAGTTCCGCCCCTACCTGCCCGACTTCTTGCATGTCCATCTTCAACTGGCGGAAATGGGCTTCGAGGAGATCCCTGGCACCGCCTCGGGCGTTCTCGTCCTGCGGACGATGAAAGCCGAGCGTCTCGGCCGTCTCCTCGACGACGTCATATGGGACGACGGCCTGATCGTCGAAGTTCCCAAGGAACTCTTCCAGATGGTGCTGCGCTACATCCTCGGCACCGACATTGACAGGCAGGGCTTCGAAGATAGAGTATCTCGTATCCGGGATCCGCAAATCCGAACGGAAGCCATGACACTCGCTCAAGTCTATCGACAGGAAGGTCGGCAAGAAGGCAGACAGGAAGGTCGGCAGGAAGGTCTTCTCGAGGGACTTCGCAACGGTGTCGTCGAAGCTCTCGAACTCCGGTTCGGAGAGATTCCCGGAGATCTTGGCGAAACTGTCCGCCGGATCAGCGAGGACCGCCGCCTGCGGGAGCTTCTCCGGGCGGCGATCCAATGCAAAAGCCTCAAGTCCTTTTCCGAAGAGCTTTGATCCCGTAGCGGGCAGGATTCCTGCGCGCCCTATGCACTCGGCTCCCCGTGCCCGCACAGGCCCCTTTCCCCGACGGAGTCCCCATGCCATCAGACCCGCTTTCCGGTTTCCGGCCTGATTGGCACGAGTCCGAGCGCGCCGCCCTTCTCGAGGCTGTCGACGAATCCGACTATTCCCTGGCCGACTGGATCGAGGCCCTCGCCGCCTTCGACCGCTGGCTGGCCGCGCGGGGCGAGCAGAGGCGCCCCTGGTGCGAGATCGTCGGCTACATCCACTGCTGCACCCTCATGGCCTCGCCGGGAGTTGCTTTAGGAAACTTAAAAGTAATTGTCGATCAATCACTTATCGAATTCGGTTTCCATTTCCTCGCCGAGTCGCAATCCTGAGAAGATTCAGATTCTGCGAATTTCGGAGAGAAAAGGGTAGGCAGGAGGGGAGGGATGTGATAGGTTGGTGGTCTATGTCCACCACACGTAGAACACGATTCTCACGCCGGGTTCCGGATCACGTCACAGACGAACTGGTAACTGTCCTCTCCGACAAACAAACCTTTGGGTTCAACGACTTGTTCGAGGTCGTCTACGAGAACTTGAAAGCCCGAAACGCCGTCAGCGGCGGCGAGGAGATGCTCCGGCTGCGTGCCTACGAGAAGCTCCAGAACCTCGTCACCCGGGGTTTGGTGGAGAAGAACGGCAAGGAGTACCGCGGCCTGGAGAACCTCCACGAGGCCGCCAGTCCCCAGCCCGCTTCCTGAGCCCGCCTGCCGGACCCGACCCTGTCTGGTCCGGCGTTCGACAGGGTTGACCGCCTCTGTCCGCGACGTTGCTAAATCGTCTGGACGGGGGAGGCAAAGCCGCTACATTCCGTCGGCTCCGGTGCATTCCGGACCGACGGATTTTTTTTTGTTTCTTGCCATGCTCACGGACTACATCCCCGTCCTCGTCCAGGTCCTTATCGCCTCGGGCTTCGCCATCGCCACCCTGATCGCCAGCGCCCTGCTCGGAAAGCGGGCGCTCCGCAACCGGGTGAAGGATTCGGCCTACGAGTGCGGGATGAATCCCATCGGCGGAGGGCAGGCGCGCTTCAGCGTGAAGTTCTACCTCGTCGCGATGCTCTTCGTCCTCTTCGACATCGAGGTGGTCTTCCTTGTGCCGTGGGCTACCGTCTACCGCGAGCAGATCGAGAGCGGCGCGGCGGTCTTCCTCTGGGCCATGCTCGGCTTCGTCGGCATCCTCTTCCTCGCCTACCTCTACGCCCTGAAGAAGGGCGCGCTGGAGTGGCGGCGCTGAGAGCGCCGGATCCTTTTCCCCTCGACACAGGTTCTCTTCGGGATGGTCCACTACATTGCCCTCTTCCGCGTCGGCAAGGGCGCGACGGACGAGACCTTCGAGGAGCTGATCCGCGCGAGCCGGACCTGCTTCCACCGCATCCGCGAGGCGCGCAACTTCCGCTCCGGCCGCAGCCTGGATCCGAAGAGCGAATTTCCCTTCTTCCTCGCCGCCGATTTCGAGAGCCGGGACAAATACACCATGTTTCGCGACGATCCGCATTTCATGCGTTTCGAGAACGAGGTCCTCAAATCCCGCACCACGAGCCGGGTCGAGCACCTCTACGAGACCGAGCCGGGCAAGGATCCGAAGTATTCCTGAGCGGATTCCGTGCGGGGCCGGACATCCTGCCGTTCGTCGGAACGCTGGCGCGTTCCGCTACCCTTCGCCCATGCCTCTTTCACGCCCCAACGCGTCTCGCTCCCGCGGCATCTTCACAGGAACTTCCCCACCATCCAGTCGTAGCCCCGGTCGCCGAGCCATCGTCGCGCCCATAGAACCGGTTTGGCGAGATAGCCGGCTGCGTAGCGCGTCTTCGGGCGGGGCGAGTCCACGGCCTTGGCGATGAGATCGGCGATGAGCTCCGGCGGCGAGGCTTTCCGCTCGAGATAGGCCCGCCGGGTCGCGGTGGTCATTTTCCGGGCGACTTCCTCGTAGGGACCGTTCTCGGATCGCTCCAGCAGCGGAGCGATCGCGATTTCGGCGAACTCCGTTTCGACCGCGCCGGGCTCGACGATGACGACGCGGATACCGAAGGGAGCGAGCTCGAGGCGTAGGCAGTCGGACCAGCCCTCCAGCGCATGTTTCGAAGCGTGGTACCAGGCCCCCATTGGAGTGTAGATCCGGCCTCCGACGGAGGAGACGTTCACGACCGTTCCGGAGCGGGCCTCGCGCATCCCGGGCAGCAGGAGCTGGGTCAGGTGCGCCAGTCCGAAGAGATTCACCTCGAACTGGCGGCGGGCTTCGGCCAGGGGCACCTGCTCGACAGCGCCGTAGACACCGATGCCGGCGTTGTTCACGATCGCGTCGGGAGGGGCGGCACCGGCCAGGATCGTTCCCGCGAGGGCCTCGATGGAGCGCGCGTCGGCGAGGTCGAGGGAGTGGACGAGCGCCCCGGCGTCGGCGAGGGCCTCCATATGCCCGGTCCGGCGCGCCGCGGCGTGGACCTTCCATCCCTTCGCGAGAAAGGTCCGCGCCGTCGCCTCGCCGATGCCGCTGGAGGCACCGGTGACGAGGACGGTTCGCGGGGAAGGGGAGGACATGGGCGAATGAAGACGATGGGAGCGGTTTTGGAAAGTCATTCTCCAATCGGGAAATCCCCGGCAAAGCCGGGGAGAGGCTTGCGATGGAAGGGATTGCCGCGAGGCAAGGATGGGGCCGCGCGGCCAATCGGATGTCCAAACGACGTTCGTTCCCCGAAGCGGTGCCTCGACGAGGTGGGGCGAGGCGTCCCTGCCGAGCCGTCGTCGGGAGAGCGCCGCCATCCCCGTCCGGCGTACGGCCAGGGACGCGTCACCGGAGCTTGACGCCCCGCGCCGGATGCGACACGATGCACGGTCCCGGGTTTCGGCGGATTCATCGCCTCACCGGCCATTCCAATCCAATGAGTTCCCCTGCATCCTCCCTCGCCCAAGGCCCCTGGTGGCGTTCGCTGAGCCCCTACCACTGGTTCGTCTTCTCGATGGCCTCGCTCGCGTGGCTCTTCGACTGCCTCGACCAGCAGATCTTCAACCTCTACCGGCAGACGGCGCTGGAGCACCTGATGCCCGCAGGGACCGACCCCGCGGTGATCAAGACCTACGCCGGCTACGCGACCTCGATCTTCGTGGTCGGGTGGGCGACCGGTGGTCTCATCTTCGGCTCTCTCGGCGACAAGTTCGGCCGGGCGAAGATGCTGACTCTCACGGTGCTGCTCTATTCCGTCTTCACGGGCTTGTCCGCCCTGTCCAAGGGCTGGCTCGATTTCGCGGCCTACCGCTTCATCACCGGCCTCGGGGTCGGCGGGGTCTTCGGGCTGGCCGTGGCTCTCGTGGCGGACTCGCTGCCGGACCGCTCCCGCACCGGAGCGCTGGGCATGCTCCAGGCGCTCTCGGCGGTGGGCAACATCGCGGCGGGCCTCATGGGCCTGTGGATCAGCGGCATGATCTCCTCCGAGTCGATCACCCCGAACAACGCGTGGAAACTGGCGTTCCTGCTCGGATCGGTGCCGGCCTTCCTCTGCGTGTTCATCCAGATCCGCCTGCGCGAGCCGGAGAAGTGGGTCAAGGTCCGTGCCGAGAGCAAGGCGTCGGGGAAGGGCATGGGATCCTACCGCAGCCTGCTCGGCGAAGCCCGCTGGCGCCGGCCCGCGCTGCTCGGCATGCTGCTCTGCATCTCGGGGGTGATCGGCCTCTGGGGCATCGGCTTCTTCTCCTTCGAGCTCGTCGGCGATGTGATCACCCTGTCGCTCAGGGAGAAGGGACTGCCCGAGGCGGAGATCGCCGGAGCGGCCGGCAAGTGGAAGGCGATCAACGGGATGGTCCAGAACACCGGCTCCTTCTTCGGCATGATCGCCTTCGCCTGGCTCGCCCAGAAGACCGGACGGAAGCCGGCCTTCGCCATCGCCTTCGTCGGGGCGCTGGCGGCGACCTGGGGCTTCTTCGCCTTCTTCAATGGAGTGGGCGACGTCTGGATGAGCGCGGTGATGGGCTTCTTCCAGCTCGCGCTCTTCGGCGGATTCGCCATCTACCTGCCCGAGCTCTTCCCGACGCGGCTCCGCAGCACCGGCACCAGCTTCTGCTACAATGTGGGAAGGTTCATCGCCGCCAGCGGTCCGTTCACCATGGGCAAGCTGCAGGCGGCCCTCGCGGCCGGGGCGACGACGCCGGAGGCCAAGCTGGCGGCCTTCCGCGAGTCCTGCCAGTGGATGAGCCTCGTCTTCCTCGTCGGTCTCGTCGCCGTCGTCTTCCTGCCCGAGACCAAGGGCAAGCCCCTGCCCGAGGATTGAGACCTCGGGGCAGGGGCGTCCCGCCGCCTCGCCTCAGCGGTTCAGGACGTCGTCCTTCACGCTCCCGGCGATGGCCATGATCTCGCCGACGACCGCCTCGTCGAGCTTCAGTTCGACGAGGGACGCCTGGAGGTGGCCGGCGATGGCGGCGAAGTCGTCCTCCCGCAGGTCGAGGTTCACGTGGGCCTTGCGCATGTCCTTGCCGTTCCATGCCACCGGTGCGCCGAAGGCGTGGGCGAGGAACTCCTTCTGCTTGCGGATCTGGACGTTCATGTTCACGTCGTCGAAGAAGTGGTTCACCTTCTCGTCCGCGAGAATCTTCACGTAGAAGAGATCGACGGCGGCGTTCAGGGCGGCCTTGCCCCCGATGCGCTGGTAGAGGCTGGCGGCCCGCTCCTCGCCGAACTTCTTCCGGTTGGTTTCCGAGCTGAATCCGTAGACGACGCCCTCGTATTCGACGGTCAGCCCGGGCTGGGCAGGCTCGCCGGAGTAGTAGCATTTCGCCGGTGCGGGCGTGTCGGCATGGGTGCCGGGAGCGGCGAAGGCGAGCAGGGAGAGGGTGGCGAGGAGAACGATGGATGACTTCACGACAGGATGGGGTTTTGTTTTTTGCTTTCGATTTCCCTCTCCATCCGCCACCGTGAAGGCGTGAGTGGAAAGGGGTTGATTAAGGTGTATTCGAAATACAACTTTAAGCATGAAAGTCAACTTGAGCCGTCGCGTTTTCTCCCACCCTCTTTCGCTGTTCTGCCTCGCCGCCATGGCGGCGCTGGGCGGGGGGATGCTGGTCGCCGAGCCGGAGAAAGGCGCGGAGAAGAAAGTATCCAACCTGCCCACCACGGTCGAGGAGGCCAGGGGCCGGGCCCGCTGGCTCCATGAGGTCGTCCATGGGGCCCTCCAGGTGATGCACCGTGACTTCTTCGACGAGGACTCGGTCGAGCGCAGCCTGCCCTCGCAGTCGCTCGACGACGTCTTCGCCGAGATGTCGAGGACCTACCGCGTCGAGATCCGCTGGCTCGGGGTGAACGCGACCAAGGGCAAGAACCACCTCCCCAAGGACCGCTTCGAGGAGCAGGCCGCCGAGGCGCTCCG
>CAYSZN010000221.1:0-6545 GCA_964435425.1 uncultured Akkermansia sp.
CCGCTGGTATTTGTCGTGGAAGGAATTCAAAACCGCGCACAGTGAACACCCGGCAAGCCGGTCCGGTCAACGCTAAAGAACGTTGAGAGTGGAGAGCCGGACCTGCTCTTACTCCTTACTCTCTACTCCTTACTCTTACTCCCCGGCTCCGAGCAAGAGCAAGGAGTAGAGAGTAAGAGCAAGAAGCGAGAGGCGGTCCCAAGGAGCGGGACTTTCCAAGTCCCGTCGGAGCCTCGGGCGGATCGGCCCTGCAGCGGGCAGGAGTGTCCAAGCTCCTCCGGACTCATCGATCAACTCCGCCCGCATCCACAGCCTCCTCCGCCGTGGGGGAGAGGAGGGCGCGGAATTCGTCCCATTCGGGCATGCGCTCGTTCGGGGGCCAGAAAAGGCCCTGCCGGATCGCTGCGACCACGCCGGCGGCGCAGTTCCTCGCGGATTCCAGCGTCGCCTCGTCGAGTTCGCGCCAGAGGTCGAGGCGCACCTCCTCGGCGGTGCGGCCGAGGGTGACGTAGCCCGCCGCGATGGCTTCGCCGGGAAAGCGCTCCGACAAGGCCAGATGGTAGAGCGGCACCTGCAGGTCGATCCACCGGCGGAACCGGCCCTTTTCATCCGCCAGCAGCGCCCATTCGGGGAAGGTCTCGGGACTCTCGGCGCGTCGCAGACCCGCGAGATGGTAGCGGTCCACCGTCTTGATCCGACCGCCTTCCATCGGCGAGAGGGTTTTGAAATCGACGACGCGCAGCCCTTCGACAGGATGGCGCTCGATGCGGTCGATGCGTCCGGTCACGGGCATCCCTCCGATCTCGAAGGGCCAGCCCTCCTTCCCGAGCTCCGCCTCGACTTCTAGGATCTCCCATCCGGCGGCGCGCTGCGCGGCCTCGATCTCGGCCCAGTGTGCGAGCCGCCGCTTCGCCGCCTCGCGCTGGATCAGCAGCGGAGTGGTCAGGCGCGGACCGAAGCGATGCGTCAGCCAGCGGTCGATGCCGCTCTCGAAGGCGGCGGCGATGGCCGCGGCATCGGTGGAACGGCGCAGCGCCTCGTCGCCGCCGTAGGTTTCGAGGGCGGCGTGGACGAGATTGCCGAAATCGAGGGAATCGAGCTCCGCCTTGTCCACCTCGACGGATTCCATGCCGAGCCCCTGCTTCAGGTAGAAGCGGAAGGGACAGGCGAGGTAGCTCTTGAATCCCGTGACGCTGATCCGCTGGAAGACGCGGTGGTCGGGCGGCAAGGGGGCGGGCTTCAGCCGCCAGGCGACGGTGCGCGCGGGCGGGATGCGTTCCCCAGCGCTGTCGCGGAAGAGCCGCAGGGTGCGGGCGGCGAGCTCGTCGTCGCGGCATTGGAAGAGGAGCCGCGAGGGGCGCAGGGGATCGCCGGTAGTGTCGAGGCGTCCGAAGAGCAGGTCGAGGCGTCCGGCCTTCCGCCGCGTCTCGACGAGGACGGCGAGGAGGAAGGCATCGCGGGCAAAGCGGGCCTCGTTGTCCGGCACGCCCAGCAGCGTCCGCGCCGTATCGGGGAGGAAGGCGTGTCCGACGACGGCCTCGGGCACGGCGTGGTCGTTCATGCCCGTGACGACGAGGTGGGGAGCGTCCTCCCAGAGCAGCTCGAGCCAGCCCTGCAAGTCGAGGGCGAGAGGCGCGCGTTCGGGATGGACGCGGCGTTCCGCGAGGGAGTCGAGGAGAAGGCGGAGCCGGTCCTCCGCGCCCGGAGACCGTGGAAAGGCGGAGGTGACGGAGGCGAGACCGGCCTTCAGCGAGTGGATCGCATCGGAGGTCTCGGCCAGAACGGCGGTGGCGGGATCGTGTGGATCGAGCGGCCGGCCGCCGAAGACCGAGGAGAGGAACCCGCAGAGCCCATCGGTGAAGCCGTCCTTGCGGAGACGCATTAGCAGGGAGCGGGTGCCCTCCAGCGCCGCCGCGAGCGCGGGAGACCGCCCGGGATGCCGCCGCAGCGCGGCGAGGGCGCTTTCGAGATCGGAAGGGAAATGGTCGCGGGCGAGCCGGTCGGAATCGTTGAGGAGCCAGCCGCTGCGGAAGCTCTCCCCGTCCTGCTCCGGCATCACCGCCTCCGCGAAGCCGGGGCAGCGGAGGAGCTGGCGGAAGGTCGCGTAGCGCTCCGCCGTGGCGAGCTCGTGGAGGAGGCGCAGGAGGTGGACGATGCCCTCGCGCGAGACCGGTCGTCCGGCGGGATCGTAGGTGCGGAGCCCATCGGCGGCGAGGCGTTGCTCCAAGGTCGGGGCGACCGCCGGATCGGGCAGCCCGATCGCGGCGCAGGCCGCGGGATCGGCATAGGTCGCGAGCAGCTCGCCGCAGCGCTCGGCCTGGACCGCCGGATCGGCGCAGGGGTGGAGGGTCCGGTCGGGATCGTCGAAGGCGATCTCGCGCCCGAGCCAGATTTCGGGCAGGGGGCGCCCGAAGGGGTCGAAGGCCGCCGCTTCGGACTTGGGAGCGGAGACGAGGACCGTGACCGGAACCGACGCCGCATGGTGGGCTAGGGCGCGCGCCACGAGAGGGCGCAGGTCGGGAACCGCGGCCACGACGAGGCGCTTCACCGTGTCGGGCAGTTGCCCCTGTTCCGCCGCTTCCAGCGCCGCCTGACCGGGATCGCGGAAACCGGCGTCGCGGATGCCTCCGAGGGCCGCGGTTTCCAAGGCCGCGAGCTCGCGCCAGCGCGCCGCCTCGATGTCCGCCTCCGCGAAACGCTCCGCCGCCATGCGGAAGTCGAGCCCCGATTCGACGAGCAGGTCGCGCACGGAGAGCAGCTCGCGGGCCTGCCCCGCCGCCCAGGGGAGATCGCGCTCGACGGGATCGACGGGAAAGACACGCCGGTAGTCGTCCAGGGAGATGCGGAGCAGCAGCGCGGTCCAGAGCAGATGCGCGGTCAGCGGCGTGGCCACGGGCGTCCCGGTCTCGCCGAGGCGGGGCGGGGCGAAGAGATGGTCGGGCGTGACCACCAGCGGCGGCAGCACCGCCGCCTCGTGCGTCGCGGCGTGGCGGGCGAGCGCCTCGCGGAGACGTCGTCCCGCCTGCCGCGTCGGCACCACGACGAGATGGTCGGAGAGATCGAGCGAACCGCCGCCGTTCCAGCCTTGCGAGAGGAAAGCGACGGTCGTCTCAAGGACCGGACGGTCCCAGCCGAGGAAGTGGCGCACGATGGAGGACATGGCACCGAACCGTGGACGGCGAAGCGGAGACGGTCCACTGTTTTCGCAGGGGGGGGAGGGTTGGAGAGCCGTCCTCCGCCCGGCGGAAGAGTCGCCTCTTCCGCTACCATTTTCGACGAAACAGGAGATGATATAGCCAGGGCCGGGTGAGAGGCGAGGTAGGGACGCACCGCCGGGGCGTCCGCGTCGGATGGGGCTTGGTGCTGCGGCGGACGTCTCGGCGAGACGTCCCTACCGAATTACAAAGACGGGCGGAATCGGACTGTCGTTCGCATCGCCCGATCCCGCATCGTCCTTGACGCAGCCTAGTGAGCCATTCCAGCAAGAATGACGGGCAAGAAGTGGAGAACGCGCCAGCGTTGTAGCCGCGTCCATTGGGCGCGGGGCGGATACCCCTTCGACGTTCGACCGAGGCCAATGGCCTCGGCTACAAGGTTCCGCCTTCGATGATCCTTGGACCACTAGGCCTCACCCCTCCCACCGCGGCCGCTTCGTCCCGACGTAGGCGATGGCGAGGCCGAGGGCGATGTGGGCGAGGAGGACGAGGAAGCCCAGCCACATCGGGCCGAGCCAGGTGTCGGTGACTTCGCGGATGTAGCGGAGATAGTCCTTCTCCATCCCGTCCATGATCCCGGCCCAGCTCCAGTAGGCGGAGATGAAGGGGCGCGTCAGCCAGCCCGCCCAGTCGGGCAGGGCGAGGACCGCGCCGGAGAGCGGTAGCTGGAAGCCGACGAGGTAGATGCTCAGCAGCGAGGCCTGGTCGGCGGTGCGCGCGAGGGAGGAGATGCCGAGGCAGACGGCGGTCATGGCTCCGTTGACGAGGAGCAGGAGGAGGAAGTGCGGCCCCATCGCCCGCGAGGGGATGTCGCAGATGCTCTGCACGAAAACCGTCATCCAGAGCGACTGCAGCAGCACCAGCGTGGAGAGGAAGGCGACCTTGCTGGCGAGATAGGCCGAGGGGCGCACGCCGCCGAGCTTCTCCTTCTCGAAGATGGACCGTTCCCCCGCGATCTCGCGGGCGGAGTTGTTCGAGCCCATCAGCGTGAGGAGGATGACCTGGAACATGACCAGCCCCGAGACGAGGCCGCCGAGATTCAGATTGAAAGTCATGGCCTCGCGCTCCGCCTCGTATTCGGCGAGGCTCGAGGGAAGGGATTCGGAGAGCCGCCGCGTCTGCTCGACCCCGTCGAGCTCGAAGACGACGACGAGGAAGGGGAAGACGACGAGGATGGCGAGCTGCAGGAAGATCTGCCCCTTGTCGCGGAAGAAGAGCCGCCACCGCCGCTGGAGGAGGGCGAGAAACTGCGCCATCAGTCCCGGAGTGGCCGACGAGACGGAGTCCGTCGGCGCGGAGTCCGGATTCCACGGGATGGCTGCGTCGTAGGCGTCGCGGTGCTTCACCCAGCTCGCGGCCCATTCCTCCGCCTTGCGCTTGCCGAGGCGGAGGTAGATGTCCTCCGCCCTCTCGACGGAGAAGTAGTGCTCCAGCGCCCGCGGCGGACCGTGGTAGACGATGTGCCCGGCGTCGAGGACGAGGATGGAGTCGTAGAGGTCGAGGTTCGCGAGGCTGTGGGTGACGTTGACGACGAGACGGTGCTCGTGGCGGCTGAGCTGGTGCATCAGCTCGACGATCTCCTGTTCGCTCCTCGGATCGAGGCCGCTGGTGACCTCGTCGCAGAGGAGAAGGACGGGATCGGTGACCAGCTCGAGGGCGAGGGAGAGGCGGCGGCGCTGCCCGCCCGAGAGCACCCGCACGGGCCGGTCGCGGAGAGCGTCGAGCCCGGTCGAGGCGAGGACCTTGCCGACGAGGCCGCGGAACGCCTCCCGCCCCTGCGTCTCGGCGCGCAGGCGCACGGCGGCCTCGACGTTCTCCTCCACGGTGAGGGTTTCGTAGGCGATGGAGAACTGCGGCACGTATCCGATCTCGGAGGCTTCCAGATCGCTCTCTTCGGAGAGGTTGCGGCCATTCCAGCGGATGCAGCCGGAGGTCTCCTGGTTGATTCCGGCGATCAGCTTCAGCAAGGTGGACTTGCCGCAGCCCGAGGGGCCGACGATGGCCATGAAATGTCCCGTGGGGACGCGCAGGTCGATCTGGTCGAGGAGGGCGACCTCGTCCTTCCCCTTCCGGATGGCAAAGCGGATGTCTTTGAGTTCGAGCACGGGGAGGTTTTACGGGAGATCGGGCGGCGACGCAATCCCCGAATGCGGTGGAATGTTCTCAGTTCAGTAGACCCGGGTGACAGAATACTCCACTTCGACGATCTCCCGCTCGGAGAGAAGCGAATGGGGAGGGGCTTCGGAGAAGGTGAGCACTTTCCGGGCATACCCATGCGTCTCCCCGAACACGAGCAGCCGGACCTGCACCTTGCCGCCATGGCGGACGACGGTGGGACTCGGGTCGAGCAGACCGATGGCGTCCACCCGGCCCGCCTCCGGTTCCCCAAAGTCATGGAAGAAGCCGGGCGGCAGCGCTGCGACGCCTTCGATCATCTGCTCGCGCAAGGCGAAGACACGCCGGGTAATGACCTTCGCCCCTTGGAAGAGAAAGAACTCGTTCGCCATCAGATACAACGCTGCGAGCTCCTTGAAGCCCTCGTCGGACCCGTCGCAGAAGACATCCTCGCGCCAGAAATTCCAATATTCCCGGTTGGGGAGTTCCGCCATCCGAAGGTCGACGACGCCCTGGAGAAGGCCGGCCTCGTAGTCCCTTCGCAGATCGGCATCGGTTGGCGTTCCTGCAAATGGAGCGGGAGAGGGGACGCCCTCCGGGAAGAGTTTCGAATACTCCTCGTCGTACCATCTCTGGGCCTTCTCCACCTTGTCGAGCTGCGCACGCTCGCGGATGGAATCGACGAATTCCTCGATGCTGCCGAAGGGGATCTCTTCCGCCTTTCTCGAATACACCACCGGACAGGCCGCCAGTTCGTTCCCGTCGTAGACCCAGTCCAGCACCATTCCCTCGCGGATCCGCAGATGCGGCAGGACTTTGAAATACTCCGAAAGGTCGAAGTGTCTCGGCTCGATCGCCGGTTTCTCCATGTCGAAACCGTCGGGAAACGGACGGTCGCGCAAGGCCTCGAAGGCGGCGATCCGCGTGGCGAAGTCGGGTTCGGCGGCCAGTCCCACGCTGCAAACGGCGACGAGGGCGGCGATCAACAGGGTTGGGAAGCGGATCATAGAGGGTCTGAATCTGGGCATGGGCCCTTTTTGACACACATCATTTCCGCCCAACAAAAGTACAATAGGAATTCGTAGATTGGTGTCTCTTAGTGCAAAAAATTAGACTCAAAATGGGCAAAGAGCCGCACCCAAGCAACATTACTCATGCAACATTACCCACAAGTTTCGATGAAGCAAAATCTTATCTTTTACAAGTGGACGAGAA
>CAYSZN010000222.1:0-6512 GCA_964435425.1 uncultured Akkermansia sp.
GTCAAGCCCGGCGATGGCAGAACCAGCCGGCCGACAGGAATGTCGGCCCTCCTTGGACTTGCCTTGGACGTCCCGCCTGCCCCCTGGCATCCGAAAACAGGATGCGGAGAGGCATGGCAATCCGATGGATGCGAGATGCGGACAGGAGTGTCCGCGCTCCCTTCCCTCCTCACGCCCTCGGCTCGCGCGGGGTATCGGGGTCGGAGATATGCACCCAGGTATGCACGTGCGGCGCGCCGCGGAAATACCAGACCATGTGCGGCCCCTCGAGACGCCAGTTGTCCCACACCTCGTCGTTGCCGATGTCGCCGGAGCGGTAGAAGACGAGGTGGAGGTCGTCGAAGCCCGCCTTCTCGACCAGCTTCATCGACTCGGCGCGGTCCACTTCGCGGAAGGGCATCAGCAGATCCTTCAGGACGCCCCGGACCGCCTCCTTCTGGTCGGCGCTCATGTCCGCGAGGGCGAGGCCGGGCAGGTCGCCCGCCTGCCGCCTGAGCTGGATGGTGGAGGCATTGTCCGGCGGGGCCTTCTCCGCGAGCGCGGCCTCGCGCTGCTTGCCGTCGAGCATCTGGTAGACGCGGTTTGCGCTCAGCGCCTGGAACCAGTAGGCGTTGCCCTTGTGGTCGGCGCTTTCGTTGAAGCTCTCGGCGGCGTGGCCGTAGAAGATCGGCCCGCCGAAGGCCTTGCCCGCGACCGAGTCGCCGTCGACGCGGCGGGTGCAGTGGCGTCCCGTGAGAACGAACTGGAATTTCCCCGTTCCCGGCTCGCCGAAGATGGCGATGGACGAGTCGCCGAAGCCGGCGCGTCCGCTGTCGTGCTCGACTTGCTTGATGACGGTCTCGGCGTATTCCTCGCTGTGGGCCTTCAGGAAGATCTCGCGCACCATCGCGTTCTGGTCGGCGGTGAGGAAGCTCCCGATGCTCTGGTCGGTGATGTGCCAGTTGTTCGAGACCTTCGTCCGCAGGGGATCGTCGAAGCCGAAGACGAGAGCCTCGCGCTGCGCTTCGGTGAGCGAGTCGTAGAGCGTCTTGACGAGCGTTTCCGCCGTCGCGGGCGCCTCGGCGGAGGCGGAGGGGAGCAGCCCGGAGAGGGGAGAGGCGAGCGCCGCTCCCGCGCAGGCGGATTGGCGTAGGAAGGTGCGTCGGCTGGTCATGTCGGGAGCGGGTGGGGGATCAATCGGAGAGGCTGTCGAGAAAGGCGGCGAGATGGACGAGCTCGGAGACCCGGAGCAGCTCGGTGAAATCGGGCATGGGCGAGTTCTCGGCCTTGAAGTTGTCGCCCAGCCGCATCATGGCGATGCGATAGTCCTCCGAGACGAGGTGGTTCGGATCCATGATGGCGCGGGCGTAGTCGTCGCGGGTCCATTTGGCGTGGAGGTCGCCGCCGAGCTCGATGACGAGGCGGGGCGCCAGATCGACGGGCGGCAGCTTCGTCGCCCCGGCGCTGTGGCACTGGTGGCAGCCCTTCTCGACAAAGAGCCGCTGTCCGACTTCGGGCTTGCCGACGGGCAGGACGGTGTTCGATTCCTGGCCCGGATCCTGTCCGACGAGGGAAGATCCGGCCAGGAGCGCGGATGCGAGGAGAAGGAGGCAGGGGACTCTTGAAGCCATCGTCGTCATCGTAGCGGATTCGCCGCGCTTCGTAAATGCGGAACTCCACGCATTTGATGCGCGATGGCGGGATCAGGGGGCTTGGATTTCCTCAATATGCCCGCCGACGTAGCCGACGATGCGTTTTGTCCCGAAGTGGATGGGGTGTTCGATCAGGAGGGGGCGGGGATCGTCGGTGTCCTTGAAGCCCGGATGGTAGATGATTGGGATTCGGTTTCCTTGCTTGTCGAGCGCGTAGAAGAGTCTCTCATCGTCGATGTAGTCGGGATAGAGGGCGTCGAGCAAGGGGGGATAAAGACCACCTTCGTGGTCGGCTGCGTAGGCGCGGCAGGCGATGAGGATCTGTTTGATTTGGTTCAGGGCAGCCGTTCTGGGAGAGCGATGCGAGATGCTGCTCCCCGAGGGAAGGAAACTCCAGAGCAACAAAATGGCGAGGGTCGGAAGGGCGAACCACGCGAAGGTCCGGGCGGAGTGGGTTTTCTTTTCGTCCTTCATCCCCGCCATTTCATCCGATACGCCTGGTTCCGTCAAGCTTGGGCCGCTTTCGGTGCCGCGTTGGAATGGGGGAGGATGGGAATGCAGGCTCTTACTCTTTACTCCTTACTCTTACTCCTCGGAGCGTCGGGGGCTCCGGCTTTGAGTAAGGAGTAAGAGTAAGGAGTAAAGAGTAAGAGAAACCAGAGCCCAACAGCCCCCCAAATACGATTTTTCCCCATTTTTCATTTGTTCGGACGGCTTAACTACCTATCCTGCCCCTTATGCTCCATCTGGCGGTCCTCGGCAGCGGCAGCTCGGGCAACAGCGCCCTCGTCTGCCACGAAGACACCCGCATCCTCGTCGATGCGGGGCTTTCCGCCCGCCAGCTCTGCGTCCGCCTGGCCGGACTCGGGGTCGAGCCGGACAGCCTCAGCGGCATCGTCCTCACCCACGAGCACGGCGACCATGTCCGGGGGCTGGAGGTCTTCTGCCGGAAGCGCGGCATCCCCGTCTACGCGACCCTGCACACCTGCGCGGTGGTGCGCGAGGGCTGCGCCGCCGCGATGGCATGGCGGCAGTTCGAGGCGGGGTCGTCCTTTCAGATCGGCGGGGTCGAGATCCACTCCTTCCCGGTGCCGCACGACGCGGTCGATCCGGTGGGCTTCGTCTTCGACTGCGGACGCAGCCGCCTCGGGGTGCTCAGCGACGTCGGGCACGTCACCCGCCTGATCGTGGACCGCTTGCAGGGGGTGGACACCCTCTTCGCCGAGGCGAACTACGACGAGACCCTGCTGATGAACGACACGAAGCGCCCCTGGTCGACGAAGCAGCGCATCAGCAACCGGCACGGGCATCTTTCCAACGAGCAGACCGCGGAGCTGGTCGCCGGGATCGCGAGCCCGAGGCTCCGCCGGGTCGTCCTCGGGCACCTCAGCAGCGACTGCAACACGCCGGAGATCGCGGCCGGGGCGGTCGCAAAACGCCTCCACCGCGAGGGGCGGGAGGATGTCGAGGTGGAATGCGCGGGACGCCACGCGGCGACTCCGCTGTGCCCCGTGGCGAGGGAATCCGCTCCGGTGCAAGAAATCGCTGCGGATTCGCCGAGGGTGTGCGAACCTAGCCGCCCGGCGGTCGCTCCGCCCGCTGCCGCCGCTTCGGAATGGAGCCAGGCGGAGTGGGCATTCTGAGACGGCCGTCCTCCGTCCCTTTCCCCCTGCGTGATGACTGTGCTGAAACCGTCCTTCGAGGATTTCGTGTCGCTTTCCAAAGCCGGCAATCTCGTGCCGGTGTGGACGGAGCTGGCGGCGGACTACGAGACCCCGGTCTCGGTCTACCAGAAGCTCAGCGAGGGGCAGGACACGACCAGCTTCCTCCTCGAGTCGGCGGAGAACAGCGACCAGATCGGGCGCTACTCCTTCCTCGGGATCCGTCCGCGTCTGGAGATCCGTGCCCATGGACGCACCCTCTCGCTGCGCGAGCGCGGGGAGGGGGCCTTCCGCACCCGCGAGCTGCCCGAGGACGAGGGCGATCCCCTGCACGAGCTGGAGCGGATCATGTCGCGCTTCCGTCCCGTCGCGGTCGAGGGGCTGCCGGTCTTCGCGGGCGGCGCGGTTGGATTCCTCGGCTACGACATGGTGCGCTTCTTCGAGCCCACCGTGCCGGCTCCGCCCGACGGAGGGCTGGGGCTGCCCGACATGGCCTTCGTCGTCACGGACACGCTTGTCATCTTCGATCACCGCTTCCGCAAGCTGCAGGTCGTGGCGAACCTCTGCACCGACGACTTCCCCGACGCCGAGAGTGCCTACGCCGCCGCCCGCGAGCGGATCGACGGCCTCATCGAGGCCCTGCGCCGGCCGCGCACCTTCACGCCCTTCCCCCTGATGGCCGAGCCGCCGGAATCGCCCGTGCGCAGCAACACGGAGCGGGCGGAATACGAGGACATGGTGCGGAAGGCGAAGGAATACATCCTCGCCGGCGACGTCTTCCAGGTGGTGCCCTCGCAGCGCTTCGAGAGCGACTACGCGGGGCGGCCCATCGATCTCTACCGGGCCCTGCGCCACGTCAATCCCTCGCCCTACATGTTCTGCCTCCAGTTCGGCGAGGAGTTCGCCCTCGTCGGCAGCTCGCCCGAGGTCCACGTGCAGGCCATCGAGGGCCGCATCCGCATCCGCCCCATCGCGGGAACGCGCTGGCGCGGAAGGACGCCGGAGGAGGACGAGACCCTCGCCGAGGAGCTGCTCGCCGATCCGAAGGAGCGGGCCGAGCACGTCATGCTCGTTGATCTGGCCCGCAACGACGTGGGCCGCGTCGCCGAATACGCCTCGGTCGAGGTCAGCGAGTTCATGATCGTGGAGCGCTACAGCCATGTCATGCACATCGTCTCGAACGTGCGGGGGCGGCTCCGCGCCGGGCAGAGCGCCTACGACGTGATGCGAGCCACCTTCCCCGCCGGAACCGTCAGCGGCAGTCCGAAGGTCCGCGCCATGCAGATCATCAACGAACTGGAGAAGTCGAAGCGCGGAGCCTACGCCGGCGCGGTGGGCTACTTCGGCTTCGACGGCAACCACGACAGCTGCATCGCCCTGCGCACCGTCGTCCTCAAGGACGGCAAGGCCTACGTCCAGGCCGGGGCCGGCATCGTCGCCGACTCCGTGCCCGCGAGCGAATACGAGGAGACGGTGAACAAGGCCAAGGGCGTCCTGCGCGCGGTCGAGCGGGCGAAGCTGTTGGAATAGAAGTCCGAAGCTCGAAATCCGAAATCCGAAGCGGCTTTGGGGACCGCTGATGGACGCTGATCCTCGCTGAGGATTCCAGCCACAAAAAAATCAGCGGGAATCAGCGTCCATCAGTGGTCGCCGGAGGCTCCCATTCGGATTTCGAGCTTCGGGTTTCGGATTTTTTCCGCTAGATTCCCTCCGTGCTGTCCCACTTCCACCATCGGATCGTCCACCGCCTCTTCGTGGCGGCGGTGGGATCGTGCCTGCTGCCTGCCCTCGCGGTTCGCGGGCAGGAAGGGGCCGCGCCCGGAGTCGGGAGCGAGCGGGCGCGCGCGACGGTGGAGGCGCTGCCGAAGGAGAGCTGGAATAAGGAGCGGGCCGTGCGGGTGAGGGGAGGCGATCCCTACACCCGGGTGAAGTTCCACGTCTTTGCCGAGGAGCTGCGCGGGGACGTCCGGCGGCTCCTGTTTCCCTACCGTGTCGGCGATCCGATGCGGGGCGGCGACTTCTGGAGCATTCCGATCGAGGTGACGCTGTGGGGAACCTTCCGCGATGTCCATTTCGGACCGGATGTGAGGAAGCGCGTCGATCTGACCGCCGACGGCCGCTTTTCCATCCGCGTCGAGGTGAAGCTGCACGACCGCTTCGACGAGGATGCCTTCCAGCTCGAACTCATCCGGGCGCTGCTGATCGAGCAGATCCTCGCGCCCCATTCGGCGAGGCCCGGCGGCTTCGAAGCCGAGGAGGTGAGGCCGCCCGAGTGGATCGTCCACGGCGTCGACCAGATGGTGCGGCACCAGCGGGGAGGCCGACCCAGCGCCGCCTACCGCGGGTTTCTGGAGAGCGGGCAGCTGCTGAAGCCCGCCGAGCTGCTCTCGCTGGAGGATGCCGGGACGCTCGATCCCGTCCGTCATGCCATCTTCCGCGCCTCCGCCTCGGCGATGGTCGAGGCGCTCCTGGGACAGCCCGACGGCGATCTCGGCCTGCGCGGGCTCCTCGGCGACCTCGGGCGCACTTCTCCGCCGACGATGGAAGTGCTGCTGCGCCAGCATTTTCCCGCCTTCCGCGAGATGGAGCAGGGGCTGGAGAAATGGTGGGCTCTGGAGCTGGCGGCTCTTGGCCAGCAGCAGGGATTCGAATACCTCGGCCGGGAGGAGACGGAGCGGCTGCTGACGGAGGCGATCACCCTGCGCTTCGATGCGACGCCGGTCGCGACCCCGGTGGAGGGGGAGGGAAGGAAGGGCTTTTTCAGCTTTCTGAGGCCGCAGGAGCCCGCCCCGCCCCCGTCGCCCGAGGCCTTCGTCGGCACGGTAGAGCAGTTCGAGGAATACCTGAAGCGGCCAGGGGCGAAGGACCGGCTCGCCGGCGTCCACGACCAGTTGCAGCACTTGAAGCGCGTCGGCTTCCCGCTCTACCGGCCCGTCTTCATCGCCTACGAGAATGCCGTCCAGCGGCTCGCCAAGGGCGATACGAAGGATCTCGCGGCGGAGTTCGCCTCCATCGCGGAGATGAGGGCCAAGATCCGCGAGACGCTGGTCCGGGCGCAGGACTACCTGAACCACTTCGAGGCGGCCCGGGTTCCCCAGCGCAGCGGCGCGTTCGACGGCTATCTGAAGATGCGGCAGCGTCTGGACCGGATGGCGGCACCGCCGCGCAACGATGCGATCAGCCGCCATCTCGACGCGCTGGAGCGGGAGTTCCGGTGAGG
>CAYSZN010000223.1:0-857 GCA_964435425.1 uncultured Akkermansia sp.
AAGCTCGGCGTGGCCGACCGCCTCGACCTGCGTCCGCTCGACTTCAACCCCTTCGCCTACCGCCACCGTCTCGAAGGCTGCCACGTCCTCCTCGGCAACAGCGAGAAGGAGGGCTTCCTCCTCACCGCCGCCGAGGCGCTGAGCTGCGGCATCCCCGTGGTCGTGACGAAGACCTGCGGTGTCGCCGATTTCGTGAAGAACGGCCGCAACGGCTATCTCATCGACTGGCACGCCAATCCGAAGAAGCTCGCCAAGCTCGCCCACGGTGCCCTGCTCAAGGCCGCGACCCTTTCCTCCGTCGACTGCCTTGCCTCCGCCGCCGAGCTGTCCCTCGGGGCGAGCTACGCCAGCGCCCATGCCCGCATCCTCGGCGAGATGACCGGCACCTCCCTCTGCCATCCCGAGGCCCGCGTCACCATCGGGCTCCGCATCCATCAGGGCACCGACGTCTCGAAGCTCGACGACGCCATCGCCAGCCTTGCGAACCAGACCTACAAGAAGTTCAAGGTGAAGCTCCTCGTCGATGGCCCCTGGTCCTTCGCCGAGCCGCTCGCGGCCCGCTACGGACTGCCCTTGATTTGCACCGGACTCTCGCCGGACATCGAGCATTGCAGCTGGCTCCACCGCCAGGCTGTGGCCGAATGCGACACCGAGTTCTACAAGCCACTCGACTACGACGATCAGCTGATGCCCACCTATCTGGAGCGAGCCGTCCACATGATCGAGGCGAAGCAGGTCGATGTCTATGGATGCCTCCTTCTGACCCACGAGAACGGCGAGATCGCCCCGCGCCTGCACTGGCCGAACAAGGGGATCGAGACCATGTTCACCGGCAGCTCCGACGACAATATGCTGCC
>CAYSZN010000223.1:867-6505 GCA_964435425.1 uncultured Akkermansia sp.
ATCCGCGCCGCCATCGCCCGCAAGGCAGGCAACTACCAGGAGCGCGCCGTGGGTCTCGGGGCCGACGACTACCACCTCTGGTATCGCGTCCACCTCGCCGGAGGCAAGTTCTTCCGCGACGACGAAGTCCGCAACGTGGTCTATCGCATCCACGAGCAAAACTCGCTCAACATCCGCCGCGCCCGCTTCGGCGACACGGAGAAGAAGCAGCGCAAGCAGTCCCTTCTCCAGCGTGCCGCCGCCGCCGCGGGCCTCACCGTGCTGGCTGCTCCCTTCGTGGGGACGACGGCATGCAGCGAGAAGCCCGAACCGCCTGCGTCGAAGGATCCCGGTGCGGAGAAGGCCGACGAGGCCAAGGCCGCCACGCCCGACGTGTCGAAGACCGCGCCGAAGAAGACGGATCCTCCGCATTCCTGAGCTCTTACTCTTACTCCTTACTCTTACCTCTTACTCCATCCGAGCGTGGAAGGGCGTTCGATTCTGAGTAAGAGGTAAGAGTAAGGAGTAAGAGTAAGGAGTAAGAGTAGGAGGAGCAAGCCGAAGGCTTGCCCCCTCTCACCAGCCGTGGGCCTCTCTCGGCGCGTGCTCGACCATGGAGCAACGCATGTAGATCGTCCCGATATTGGGAATCTCGTCCTTGTGAAAGGCGTAGGTTCCGCCCGAGGGACAGAAGGGAGCGCTCGCAAAGAACTTCGATTCGTGGATGAGGCGGTTCTTCAAGTCCACGACGGGCTGCCCCGGTGCCAGTTGGTTCAGGTTGCAGTAGGACCTCATCGCCTTCTGCACATTGGCGCATTGCTGGATGCAGATGGCCCGGTTCGCCCCCTCTTTGTAGGAGGCGACGCCAACCAAGGTCACGCCGATGACACCGAGCAGCACTCCGAGAACGAGAGAGATCTCGATCAAGGTGAAGGCTTGCCGATGCCGATGGCAACTGGAAGGGGGAGACATGGGAAAGAATACATGGAGAATTTCTCGCATTAATTTCAGAAAACAATAATTTTCACAAATTTCGAGTTGAGCTAAATCAAGTGAAACAAACCTCGTTCCGCAAGGGAATGTTCTCTCCTCCTACGCACTACTCCGAAGCTCTGAGGTAGCCCCGAGCGGCCCGCTCGGGGAGGGAGCGTCGCCTTGTCCGATTGCTGCGTAGGCCGCACGGCCCCATCTTTGCTCCCTTCCTCCCGATCAAAGGGGCGCGCGCGGCCAAGCTTCGGGAGTTTCCAGGCAGGTCGTGTGTCTTTCGTGCCTTTTCGCGGCCAAATTCCCATCTCTGCGGCCGATTCTTTGAAAATACAAAATCTATGGTAAACTGAAAAAATTAGCTTGGCTTGCCTGTGAATTTGCCCGATCCCATCTCCCACGATCCTCCCAGCGTTTCGGACCCTCGGGGCGCGGCCGTGTGCCACGAGGCGCTGGCCGCCGCCTATGGAACGCCCTGCTATGTCTACGATGCCGATAGGATCGCGGTGCAGGCGGAGACCTTGCGCTCTCTCCTCCCGGAGGCGGCTTCGCCCCGGCGGCTCTATTCCTTCAAGGCGAATCCGCTGCCGTCGGTGGCCGGAACCTTGCGCCAGCACGGCTGCGAGGCCGACCTCACCTCGCCGGGGGAGATCGCCGCGGCGGTGGCGGCGGGCTTCGATCTGTCGCGGGCCCTCTACGGCGGCCCCGGAAAAAGCGAGGACGAATACCGCGAGGCGATCCGCAGCGGCATTGTCCATTTCTCGGTCGAGTCCGCCGTCGATCTGGAGCGCCTCTCCGCGGCGGCGAGGTCTGCCGAGTGTCAGGTCAGGGCCTTGCTGCGGATCAATCCCCATTCCCCGCCGCAGGCGAAGCTGGCGATGTCGGGGGTGGCGAGCCAGTTCGGCTTCGAGGAGGACGAGTTGCGCCGCGACGGACGGGAGCTGCTGCGCCTCGCGGGCAGAGCGGTCTCCATCGCAGGGCTGCATCTCTATTGGGGCACGCAGATCGCGGAAGCGGAGGCCCTTCTCGCCTCGTTCTCGAAGACGGTCGAGATCGCCGAGGAGCTCGTCGAGGCGATCGGCCTGCCTCTCGACATTCTGAACCTCGGCGGAGGCTTCGCATGGCCCTACGCCCACGCCGGGACCGGATCGGATCTGGCGTCGCTCCGCGAGGGCCTTGCCGGTCTCCACTCCCGCAGCCGTCAGGCGGGGCGGGCGCAGTGGTGGTTCGAGTCGGGACGCTATCTGGTCGGCTCCTCGGGAACGCTCCTGACCCGGGCGATGGAGGTGAAGCGGTCCAAGGACGGCCGCCTCTTCCTCATCCTCGACACCGGCATCCATCATCTCGGCGGCATGGCCGGTCTGGGGCGCATTCCGCGCTTCTCCATCGATCTCGAGGTGCCCGCTGGGCGGCGCGGCGGCGAAACGATGGTCGTCGATGTCGTCGGCCAGCTCTGCACTCCGCTCGACTGCCTCGCGAAGAGGATCGAGCTTCCCCGGGTCGAGCCGGGCGACCTCCTCGCCATTCCGAACGTCGGCGCCTACGGGGCCACCGCGAGCGTGGGGGCCTTCCTGAGCCGTCCCGCTCCCGCCGAGATCCTGCATCGCGGCGGCGAAGTGCTCTCGGTCCACCGGCTGCGCACCGGGCACGAGGAGCTCGCGCCCGTCCAGCCCATTTCCTGACAAAGACAACCATGACAGATCCCCCCACTCTCGAAGCCGTCGAGGCGGTCGTGCGTCCGCACCTGAAGTTCCTCGCCGCCGGCGATGCGCTCGAACCGTCCCGGAACCTGGGCGAGGCCGGGCTGGACTCGATGGCCTCGATCGACCTGCTCCTCGATCTGGAGCGCACCTTCGGGGTGGCCATCTCCGACGACGACCTCACCGAGAATTCCTTCACCACCTTGGAGGAGATCCGGAAGCTGGTGGCGGGATCGCCAGCGAATTGAGAGGGCAGCGTCCTCCGCACCCGGAGCGGACACCATCCGGGCTTATTGTCTCGGCCGGAAACACAAGGAGGGGCGACATTCCTGTCGCCCGTCTGGTCGTGCCGGGCTTGCCGGGCGACAGGAATGTCGCCCCTCCTTGTGTCCCGGAACCGTGTCCTTGGAACCTATCTGTCAATCCCTCGGCACCCTCGCAATCTCCCAGCCCGTCGCGCCCAGTTGCGTCTCCGTCTCGGCGCTGAGATTTCCCTGGAGGATGAGGCGGCGGGGAAAGCGGGCGATGTCGTCGCGTCCGGCGAAGGCGGCGACCTCCTCGGTCCAGAGGACGTAGTCGACCGGTGCGGGGACTTCGACGACGCCGTCGCGGGTGATGCCGACGGCGAGGTGGCCGTGGACGCTCCATCCCCGATAGGGATCGGCGCGGTGCCGCCAGCGCAGCAGCTGGAGGGCATCGTTCAGGAAATGGGCCCGCCAGACCGAATCGCTGAGGGCGATCTGGTCGACGATCTCGAGGCGGCCCGCGCCCTTGAATTCGGAAAGGGCAGCGACCATCTGGTGGCGGACGGACCGGATCAGGCTGGGGTTGGCGAGCAGGGCGTCGATCCTTTCGGCGGGCACGCCCATCTCCTTCAGCGCGGAGCGGTCCCGGAAGTCGAGCTCCGAGGGGGTGAGCATATAGAGCGTTTCGGGCAAGCCGACGAACTCGGCCGCGTTCAAGGCCCGGGAGGCCCCGCCCGAGGCCAGGGAGACGCCGATCTTCAAGGGCAGGCCGCCGGCGAAGAAGGCCCAGGCCACTTTCTCCATCTCCTCCTGCAGGCGGGCGTTGTCGGTGTAGGGATCGACGCCGAGCTGGCGGGCGCACTCGAGCTTGGCCTTGTCGAAACCGGCGGCGTTTCTGAGAATCTTGCCGACGCCCTGGCCGATCTCCTCGGGGGTCGCCTCGCCTTCGCTCTCCCGCCTTTCTCCGGCCTTGCGTGCCGCGTTGCCGATCCCCGAGCCGACCTTGCTGAAGAAATGGCCGACGGAGTGCGGGACTTGCCGGATCGCCTCGCCGGGATCGGCTGCGATGTTCCGAACCGCGCTGACGGGGGCCTCGACGGACTTGCGCAGCCCCTCGGCGAAGAGATCGCTCTTGCTGACCTCGACCAGCTCCGCGATCGCCTCGATCTCGGCGATGCGGCGGCGCAGGTCGGAGATCCCGGCGCACTCGTAGACACCGTAGTCGGAATCCACCGTGAAATGGATCAGATAGCCGTCGGCGGGGGCATATTCCCGGACCCGGTGATGGGCTCCGGCGAGCAGCGGCGGCGGGAGGATGTCCGAGGCGCGGAACATCGCCGCCGTCTCGAAGGCGGAAACGGGCAGCAGTCCCAGGGCGAGCGCGATGGCGAGGGGAAGGTGGGGAGTCATGGGCATCCAGTTCTATGCGAGGAAAGCGGTTCTGTCGAACTCTCCATTTGTCCCCCGGATTCGCTCATTCCGCCGCGAATTTCCAGAGGTGGCCGTCGCTGCGGATGTAGAGCGATCCTTCATCCAAGGCCGGGGTGCTGAGAATGGTCTCGCCCAGTTCGATCTCGCTGACGACGACGCCCTTCTCCCCGCCGGGATCGACGACTTGGCCGATGCCCTGCTCGTTGAAGATGTAGAGGAGCCCGTCCCCGCCCGCGACGGGGCTGCCGCTGAAGGGGCCTTTCAGGCGGATTTCCCAATGCTCCTCGCCGGTCCGCCGGTCCGCGCAGGTGAGGACGCCGGCGTTGTTGACGAGGAAGAGCCTCTCCCCGACGACGAGCAGGCTCGCGGTGCCGGGCCGCTGGTTCTTCTGGTTCCAGAGCGTCGTCGGGGCCGCGCCGGAGGCGCCGATCTGGACGGCGGTGGTTCCGTTCGAGGGGATGAACAGGACGTTGCCCATCGCTGCGGCCGAGGGGATGGTCGAGGCGCCGCCGCCCACGTTGAAGACGGAGGATCCGGTCGCGGGGACGAGCCCGAGGATGCCCTCGCCCGATTGCAGGGCGACGAGGCGCTCGCCGTCCGCTTCGATGACCGTGGGCGAGGTCCAGTTCGAGGATCTGGGCCGGTCGAGCTTCCACTTGTTCACTCCGGTGAGGAGGTCGAAGCCGGCGGCGAAGGATTCCGAGTCGTTCTCGATCTGCGCGACGAGGGTGTCGCCGACGACGAGGGGCGAGGCGGCGAGACCGAGGCTGTTCGAGGCGTTCGGGTAGTCGAGGGTGAGGCCGCGCATCCAGACGGGGTTTCCCGCGAGGTCGAGGCAGATGAGGTCGTTCGAGGAGTAGAGGGCGTAGATTCTCTCCCCGTCGCTCGCGGGCGTGGGGGCGGCGACGTTGGTCTTGTTGTGCGACATGGTCCGTCCCGTCGCCCAGAAGCGGCGTTCCCAGAGCGGGGTGCCGTCGGAGGCGGCGAAGCAGAGGATGTGGAGCTGCTGCTGCTCGGGGCCGCTCGCGGCGGTGACGAAGACTTTGTCCCCCACGACGACGGGGCTGCCGAGTCCACGGCCGGGCAGGGCGGCCTTCCAGGCGAGGGTCTTCTCGCTGAGTTTCCCGACGGTCTTCGCGATCTCCGGAGCATGGCCCGAGCCGTTGGGGCCTCGGAAGTTGAGCCAGTCCGCGCGGGCGGAGGGGAGGGGGGGAAGGAGGGATAGGGAGAGAAGGAGGGACAGGGCTCTCATGGCGATGGCTTTCTTACTCTTTACTACTTACTCTTACCTCTTACTCA
>CAYSZN010000224.1:0-6478 GCA_964435425.1 uncultured Akkermansia sp.
CCTTGGCCATGGCCTCGCCGACGAAGGCGGCTTGTTCGAGGATCTTCGTCTGGCGTTCGTCGGGTTGGAAGGGTTTGCCCTTCTCGATGCCGAGGGTGCGCAGCATGCCGGTGAAAAAGCGGTCGCGATCCAATACCGGTTCTTCGTCGATGACCTGCGCGAGAAGTTTCCAATAATCCAAACCCCTCGGGAGGGTCGCCACTTTCGCCACCTTGGCCGGATCGGGATCGAAGTAGCGGGTCGGCCTGGGATTCTCGCGCTCGGACCACGGGTAGATGCGGACCGCCTTTTTCATCGCCTCCGCCTTCTCCGGGTCGGTGTCGAGGGCGCGGTAGAAGAAGAACGCGGTGAGCGTCGGCGATTTCACCACGATGGCGTCCTTGGTTTCCGGCGCTTCCTGACCGGGGCCGACGACGAGGTATTTCGCGCCTTTCCCTTGGTCCGGTCCCGTCAGTCCGAAGTCGGTGAGCGCCCGCTGCCAGAAGTCCATGGCGGAGCCGGCGATGGCGCCGGCGGGCACGTCCGCCACGGTCGGACCGCTCTTGCCGAGGTCGGCGTAGAAGATGATGTAGGGCGTGGTGACATTGGGCGTGAGGAAGGCGCCGACCTTGGCGTGCCCCTCGTAGGTGACGACGTCGCCGGGGCCCGCACCAGCGGATTCCGCGTGCAGGACGCGGAACTGGGCGAAGCCGACCACGGGCAGGGACCAGAGATAGGCCTGGCAGGCGCGTTGGAAATCCATCTCGTCGAACAGGTGCGCGACGGTCTCCTCGGTCGGCACGCCGCGCTCGAAGTCGAGCGGGCCGATGCGGGTTTCGACGGATTGCGCCTGGGCGTTCGTCGCGGCGAAGGAGGCCAAGGCCGCGATAGCGAAGGCGGTGCTGAAGCGTGGAGGCATGATCGGGATTTCGGAGGTGGATGTATCGAAGGTTTGGCAATCAAATCCTCGCAAGAACCTGTGCGGTATCGGGCACGAGTGGACACGACCGCCATCGACGGCCTTCCCCCATGCTGGCACGCGGGTGGAAAGTTGCCTAGAGTCCCGAAAGGGACGGGTATCCCGCGGCGTGGACCATCTCGGCAAGGCGGACGACGGAATGGATCCCCAGCTTGGCCATGAAGCTGGTGCGATGCCGTTTCACCGAGCGCTCGTCGATGCCGAGGTCGGCCGCGATCTGCTTGTTCAACCGGCCGCGCAGGACGTGGCCGAGCACCTCGTGCTCGCGCGGCGTGAGCCGGGCGAAACGCTCCCGCAAGGCGCGAAGCCGGTTGCGTTGCGCCCGCTCGACCGTGTCCCGGTCCAGGGCGCGGCGGATGGCGGCGAGCAGTTCCTCGCGAGGCGCGAGCTTGGACAGGAAATCCTCCGCCCCCTGCCGCATCGCGTGCACGGAGCTCGGGACGTCCCCCTTCCCCGTGAGGAAAACCACCGGCAGGGGATCGGGGCTGGCCGCGAGCGCCGTTTGGAGCTCGAGCCCGTTGACCTCGGGCATGTCGAGGTCGGCGAGCACGCAACCCGCCGGGACCGCGCCCGAGCGCAGGCGCGCCAGCAGTTCCGTCGCCGAGGGAAACGCCTCCACTCCGTGGCCCGAGGCCGTGAGCAGCCGCGACACGGCGGTCCGGAAACGGTCGTCGTCGTCCACGACAAAGACGGTGGCGGTCGTGTCGCTCATGGCATGGGGCCATCGGCCACCGGCAAGGTGAATCGAAAGACGGCTCCTCCCTCGGCGAGGTTGTCCGCGGTGAGCCGGCCGCCGTGGGCTTCGACGATGCTGCGCGTGATCGCCAGTCCCAGGCCGAGCCCTTCCGGTTTGGTGGTGAAGAAGGGCTCGAAGATCCGGGACAGTTGACCGGCAGGGATGCCCGGGCCCTTGTCGGCCACGCTCATCGCGAGGGTGGAGTCGCCGTCCTGTCCGGCGCGGATCGCGAGGCGCGCGTCCGGGACGCCGTCCATCGCATCCATGGCGTTCATGAGCAGATTCAGGAGGACCTGTTGCAACTGCACCCAGTCGCCCTTCACCGGCGGCAGGCTCTCCGCGCACTCGACTTCGATGCCGATTTTTCGCGCCGCCGCGTCCGTGCGCACGAGTTGCAGCACCCGGGAGATCAGCTCCGGCACTTGGAGCCGTTCCATTTGCACAGGCTGGCGCTTGAGCAAGGTGCGCATGCGCCCGATCACCTCGCCGGCCCGCAAGTCATCCTGCCGGATGTCGGCCACGATCGCCCGCAGTTCGTCGAGGTCCGGCGTCGGATCTTGCAGGAAGATCTCCGCCGTTTCGGCGTTGCGCAGGATCGCGCCCAGCGGCTGGCTGAGCTCGTGGGCCAGCGATCCCGACAGCTCGCCGAGCGAGGCCACGCGGGCCAGATGCGCCAGTTCGTCGCGCTGGCGGGTGGCCTCCTCCTGGATCCGGCGGCGCTCGCTGATGTCCACCGAAACGCCGCGCAGAAGCGGCATCGCTCCCATTCCGTCGTGTTCGGCGGCGCCGCTGCTGGCGATCCAACGCACCGCCCCGCCGGGCAGCACGATGCGGTACTCCACGGCGAAAGAGCCCCTCCCTTCCGCCGCCTGCCGGATCGCCCGGAGCACTTCGTCGCGGTCCGCCGGGTGCAAGATGCCGCTGAAATGAGCGAAGCTCAGCGGGTCGCCGGGCGGCACGCCATGGAGCGCCCGTCCGGCGGAAGAGGCCCAGATCGCATCCTGGCCCGCGCGCCATTCCCACAGGACGGTCCGGCCGGCCGAGGCGGCGAGGCTCAGGCGGCGCTCGCTGACGTGCAATTCCCGCGCGAGGCGGTTCGCGCGGAGGACGTCGTTGCCGAGCTCGTAGCCGAGGGCGAGGACCACGCAGAGGAACGGGATGCTGGGCAGGAGGGGCGACTCGATCACCCCGTTGAGTGCGAGCACGGTGTGCCCCGTGCCGAGGAGGATGAAGAGGACCGTGCTGCCGCCCACCACGAGGGCGCGACGACGATCATCGGTGCCGTTGCGCCGCCAGAGGGCGAGGCCCGCGTCGATGGTGTAGGCCAGCCAGAGCACGAAAGTGAACTGCGCGAGCCACATCCACGGATTGATCGTCACTTCCCCCTGGATGGCGACCCGCTCGCCGAGCAAGGGGATGTGCCGGAGGCTGAGGATCTCGCGGTAGTTGATGTTCGGATGCGAGACGAAGTTCACCACCAGAGAGACGAGGCGTAGCCCGATGGTCAGTCCGGCCAGCCAGCGCCGACCGGTGCCGAGGTACAAGTGGACGAAGACGACGGTGCCGGAGATGCCGAAGAGGCTGGCCACATGGGTCCAGCGCAGGGCCTGCCCCCACTGTCCGGGCGTTTCGGCGGACATCATGGCCAGTTCCCCGACCGAATGTCCCGCCGCGGCGAGGGCGGTCACGGAGAAGGCGAGGCTCGCCCAGGTGCGGCGGTTCTTGAGCCAAACCAGCAGATGCACGCCGGCCATGCAGAGGGTCACGCCCGCCGCCGCCGACCACATCATCACGACCCAATTCATGCGCGAACCATGCTACGTCTCCCGCTCGGGTGGGCAAGGTGGAAGTCGCCCCGCCGCGCCAGCAATGCGTGCCCGGCGAAGGGCGACGGCTGGAAGCGGCGGCCGACCCTGGCGATGACGGGAGGGCCTTCCGTCCTCTTGGGGAGGCTCCCATAGAGGGCGAGGAGCTCCTCGTTCCTGATCTCCTTCCCCTGCGACAGGCGGACGATGTCGTCTCCCAATGCGCTCACTGCATTCTGAAATGGCTCCGGTTCCAATGGTTCGACGGCATCGCTGCGCTGGATGGAAGGATAGGACGACACCGGAGGATACTCAAGAGGACTTCTGGAAACCTCGGAATTGGAAATCGCATGGATGGAAACCGTGGAATTGTGCGGCTGGCGCCGAAAGGTTTGAAAGCGACCCGGAGGGCTACGGCCCTTTGACCCCGCCTCCGGCCCCTTCGAACACGCCCTGAAAGCCGAAGCCGTCCCCTCCGGCGCGCTCCTCTTCGCCTGACCGCGAACGAATGGATTTTTTGGACCGCTGATTGGCGCTGATTTTCGCTGATTGTTTCTTTCAAAAACAGCGGCCACCAGGCCGCTCGAATTTTTACCTTTCACTTTTTACCTTTTACCTTTTACCTTTTACGGTGGCCTCCGGCCATCATGATCCTCGCCAACCCAGCCGGTCTTTGGGCTCTGCTCGGGATTCCCGTCATCCTGCTGATCCACTTCCTTCAGCGCGAAGCGAAGCGCGTTCCCTCCAGCACCCTCTTCCTCCTCGAACTCCTCGACCGGGAAAGCGTGAAAGGGAGGCGCTTCGACCGGCTGCGGCATTCGGTGCCGCTTTGGCTGCAGCTCCTCGGCGTCCTCCTGCTCGCCTGGCTCCTCTCCGAACCCCGCTGGACCAGCGCCCGCTCGGTACAGCGCCTCGTCCTCGTCATCGACAATTCCGCCTCGATGGAGGCCTTCCGCGAGGATCTCGCCGCGGCCCTCCGCCGCGAGCTGCCTGCGCTCGCCTCTCCCGCCGGGACCACCGAATACACCGCCATCGAGTCCTCCCCCAGCGGGGCCAGCCTCTACCGCGGCGTCTCGCGCGAGGAGCTGCTCGACTCGCTCGCCGCCTGGAATCCCTCGGTCGGCAGCCATTCGCCGGAGCACGCCTTGCGCGTCGGACGCGGGCTCGCCGGAGCCGACGGCACCCTGATCTTCGCCACCGACCATCCCGGCGATCCCCTGTCCTTCGGCGCCCTGCGCCTCGCCGTCGGCTCGCCCATCGACAACGTCGGCTTCGCCGGGCTCCATGTCGGAGAAAGCGAGGCCGGGAAACCCCAATGGCGAGCGACGCTCCGCAACCACTCCACCAGCCCGCAGACACGCTCGTGGTTCCTCGCCTCCGGCGACCGCCGCACCGAGGCACGGACCGTCACCCTCGATCCCGGCGCGACCATCGTCCTGCAAGGCGAATTCCCCGAAGGGGCGGATCGCGCCGTGCTCGTCCTCGAGCCCGACCGCTTCACCCGCGACGACCGGCTCCATCTGGTCAACCCCTCTCCCAAACGCCTCCTCGTCTCGCGCACCGGCTCGCCCAACGCCGAACCGCTCGTCGCCGGACTCGTCGGGAGCCTCGAAAACGCGGCCCAAGCCGCCCCGGAGGAGACGCCCGACCTCTGGTTCGCGACCTACAATCCCCTCGCCCCCACCGAACCGCCCGCCGTCGCCGTCGTTTTCCTGAACCAGGAGCAGGTGCCGCGCCGCTTTCTTTCCGGCCCCATCGTCGCGGCGAACCATCCCCTCGTCGCCGAACTCGACTGGCAGGGGCTCATCGCCCGCTCCACCCCCTCGATGCCCATGGGCGAAAGCGACCTCGTCCTGCTATGGCAGGGCGAGCGCCCGCTCCTCTTCCTCCGCGAGGACAGCGAGCGCCGCCAGCTCGTCGTCAATTTCGACCTTCTCCATTCCAACGCCCCGCGCCTCCCTGCCTTCGTCGTCCTCGTCCACCGTTTCGCCGCCCTCGTCCGGGAAGGGAAGATCGCCACCGAAACCCGCAACGTCGAGCTCCGCCAAGCCCTCGCCCCGGCCTTCTCGCAGGATGCCGACGCTCCGCCGCTCGAGCTCGTGGAGGAGAGCGCACGCACACCCTTCCCCCTGCACCGGGCGCGCCAGCTCCGCGCTCCGGGCGATCCCGGTTTCTTCCGCGTCCTCCAAGGCGAAACCCTCCTCCTCGACGCCGCCGCCAACTTCGCCGACACCCGCGAGGCCGATTTCTCCGAAGCCGACTCCGTCTCCGAGCTCGGCCCCCTGCCGCAGGCCATCCGCGAGCGCCAGACCACGGACGATCCCGCATGGTTCGTCTGGGCCCTCGTCTTCGCCGCCTCCCTGCTCGCCTGCTGGCATTGGCTGGGCCGGACGCCGCAGGCGGAGGCGGCATAAACGGAACCCTCCACCACAAACGACTCCCATGCCGAAGTCCCCGTTCCACACCGCCGTCCTTGTCCTTCTCTGGCTGAACCTCCCGCGCCCTGCGACCGCGGACGAAACCGGAGCGTGGCGGCATGTCGAGCTCCGGCGCTTTCCCGCCGCGGAGGCCCATCAGGGCGTGGCGGTGGATGGGGAGCATTTCTACGCTATCACGAACCGGGCGATCGGGAAATACCGGAAGGACACGGGCGAGCGGATCGCAGGATGGAAAGGCGAATCCACGGGACCCGTCCAGCATCTCAATTCGGGCATCGTCCACCGCGGACAGCTCCTCGTGGCCCATTCCAACTTCCCCGATCTGCCGGAGGAAAGCTCGATGGAGCGCTTCGACGCCGCCACGCTCGCCCCCGCAGAGCGGCGGATCTTTCCGGATCCACCGGGTTCCCTCACCTGGATCGTCCCCTACCACGACGGGTGGCTCGCCTGCTTCGCGCACTACCGAAAGACGAGCGATCCCGCGAGGAGCCGCCTCGTCCGCTTCGACGCCGAATGGAACCCGGTCGCGAGCTGGCCGTTT
>CAYSZN010000225.1:0-6445 GCA_964435425.1 uncultured Akkermansia sp.
TCGCCGCGCGCGGTGTAGCCGCCGTGGCCGAGCTGGGCGAAATGCTGGGCGCGCGTGCCGGCGAGAAACTCGATGCCACCGTTCGTGGCCGTCACCGCGATGCTTCCCGCCGCCCCTCCGTGGGCGTTCCGTCCGCCGTGCCCGATCAGCACGTAGCCGTCGGTGGAACTCCCTCCAACGAAGCGGATGTCGCCGGACGCGCTGCTCACGGAGAGGTCGCCGCTGAAGGACAGAGTGTCGTTGTCCCCATAACCCGGTGAATCGTAGCCCCCGTGGCCGATCTGGGCGTAGTTGTCCTGGCTCGTGTTGGCCGTGGCCGAGACGTCCACCCCTCCGCTGCGGAACTCGATCCCCGTCCCCGCCTCCACCGTGATATTCCCGCCGTGGTCTCCGCTCGAGGCCCAGCCACCGTGCCCGATCTGCACATAGTTGCGGAAATCGTTGGCGATGGGGCCCGCAACGACCCCGAGCGGGTCGCTGACCACGTCCGAGGCGAGGAAACGGACCGCACCGCCGGCCATGACACGGATGTTCGCGACATGGCCGATCCCGTCCACGCCGCCCGCGTTGGCGGCGTCGGCATCGTAGCCGCCGTGGCCGAGCTGCGCGTAGGCGCGACGTCCGTCGCCGAGACGTGCCGACCCGCTGTCGTCGCCGATCCCGGAACCGTCTCCGGACCGGAACACGACGTCCCCGGCGGCCCGCACGTCGATGCCGTTGAATCCGGTCAGGTTGCCGGTGTTGGCCCCCCGGTTGGCGGTGCCGCCGTGGCCCAGCTGGACGTAGGCGTTCTCGCCACCGCCGGCGGTGAAATGGACACCGCCTAGGTTGGTCACGGTGCCCAGGCTGGTCACGAGACCGGCACGCGTGTTCACAAGGATGTCTCCGCTGTTGCCGACGAGAGCGGAGTCGCCGGTGTTCTCGTCCGACTCGTAGCCTCCGAGACCCAATTGGGCGAAGGCGCGAAAGGTGTTGCCCGCGGTGAAGCGGATGTCGTCCCGAGCGTCGACCCGGATGTCGCCGGTGAAATCCCCCGGCGAAGTGTGCCCCCCATGGCCGAGCATGACGAAGGAGTCGGCGCCACCGCCCGAGTTGTCGAACTCGATCCCGCCGCCGAACGCGATCACCGAGATGTCGCCGCGGTGCGCGTTCCCGCTGGCGCGGCCCCCGTGGCCCAGCATGGCGAAGCTGTTGGCGGTTCCCGTGGCGTCGCCCGCGCCGGTGTTGAACGAGATGAAGCGGATGCCGCCGCCCGCCTGCACCGAAATGTCCCCGACGTTGCCGACGGTGGGATTGCCCCCGTAGCCGCCCGCCGAATACCCGCCGTGGCCCAGCAGGGCGTATTGCTCCTGGTCCGCGAAATCGAGCGGCAGCAGATCGGGATCGCTGGAGCGCGACCCGCCCCCGGTGAACTCGATGCCGCCGACCGCGGTCACCGTGAGATTGCCGGAATGGTCCCCGGAGGCGGAGTGGCCGCCATGGCCCAACTGCACGTAGTTGCGGTAGTCGATCGCCGCCGGGTCGGTCACTACCGTCGCGGTGAAGCGGATCGATCCGCCGGACTCGACGAGGACATCGCCCCGGTGTCCGTCGCCGTCCACCCCGCCCGCGTTGGCCCCGTCCGAGTCGTAGCCGCCGTGGCCGAGTTGGGCGTAGGCGCGGCGTCCGTGGCCAGCGGTGGGAGTGAAGGCAGATCCGGTGCCGTCCAGATCGCCGATGCCGGAACCGTCCCCGGACTGGAAGACGATGTCGCCGCCTGCCCGGACTTCGAAGATCTCGCTGACATGGGCACCGCGGGTCACGTATCCCCCGTGCCCCAATTGGGCGTAGGCATCCTCCCCGGAACCCGCGAGGAAGGAGAGCCCGCCGCCAGCGGTGACGAGGAGGTTTCCCGAGTTCCCGGATCGCGGGGAGAGCAGGGTGTCGGTGGCAGAATGTCCGCCGTGGCCCAGTTGCGCGTAGGCCCGCTGATTGCTGTTCCCCGTGAAGCCCAGGTTCCCTGCGGCCACGACCTCGATATTCCCCCGGTGATCGCCGCTGGTGACGCGCCCGCCGTGGCCCAGTTGCGTGTAGGCGTCGAGTCCGGCCCCGGCCGAGAAGTTCAAGGCGGCGTTCGCATTCAGCACCGTGCCGGCGCCGTCCACGCCCGCCCGCACGGTGACGTGGCCGCTGGAGCCGAGCGGAAGGCCCACGGGGGTGTTGAGATGGTAGGTCGTCGTCGAGGTGTTGACGGCGGGCGCCGTTTCCTCGGGACGGATGTTCCGGGTGGTGGCGAAGTCGGCATCGACACCCCCGTGCCCGATCTGCGCGTAGGTGGTGCTCGCGGTACCCGCGGCGAAATTCACGCCGTTGGCCCCTTGCACAACGATGTCGCTGCCGCCGTGGAGGTAGGCCACGGAAACCCCGTCGCCTCCGGCATCGATCGCCTGGCTGAAGGTGATTTCTCCGGTCGCGTAGTCGATCGATCCCACCACGGCCAGCGAGCCGTCCAGCAGATTCCCCAAGCCATCGTCGGTATATCTCACGGCGACGCCGAGCGGATCCACCGTGACCACGACCGAGCCCGGCGCAAAGGCGCCGTTGGCGAAGGTTGCCGTGCCGGTGCCCGCCGCCGCCGCGTCGATCGCCGCGCCCGCTTCCGCGCGCACCACGACAAAACCATGGTTGCCAAAGGCCTCGTAGCCCCCATGGCCGATCTGGGCGTAGGTGGTCCCCTGGCTCCCGCCCCGGAAGTCGATCCTGCCGCCGCCGATCACGACGATGCCTCCGCTGTGGCCCTCCCCGGACTCCGCCGCGTTGCGGAAGCCGCCATGTCCGATCTGGACATAGCCGCTCGAGCCCGCCGTCCCCGTGCTGCCGAGGAAGACGATGTCGCCGCCCGCCCGCACCGCGATGTCGCCAGTGTGGGTGCCCGCATAGTAGCGGTCGTTCTCGTTGGTCTGGGTGAAGTTCGGCGAAGTGCCTCCGCGCGCCACTCGGTGGCTGTTCCGCCCGCCGTGGCCGATCTGCGCGTAGGCGTTGCTGCGTCCCGCGAGGAAGGAGATCGCGCCGCCCGACTCGACCTCGATGCTTCCGCTGTGGCCACCCGAAGCGAGATAGCCGCCGTGGCCGAGCTGCGCGTAGTGGTTGCCGCCCAGATCGAAGGAGGCGTCGAAGACCACCCGGCCACTGCCGTTGGCGAGGTTGCTGCCGTCCCGGTCCGCGTAGACGAAAATGTCGCCGCTGTGATCCCCGTCGGTGACGGTGCCGCCGTGGCCGAGCTGGCTGTAGGCGTTGTCGGCGTTGCCTGCGCTGAAAAGGACGCTCCCATCGAGCGACTCCACCGAAATGGCTCCACTGTTGCCGACCCGTTCCGCCGCCGTCGGACCGCGGTTCGGGTTGACCGGGTCGTTGTCGGGGTAGTAGGCCGAGTTCGGATTGTCCGCATCGTAGCCCCCATGCCCGAGCTGGGCGTAGTTCTGCGCCCCTCCGCCTCCGGTGAACTCGACATTGTCCAAAGCAATCACCGCAATGCTCCCACCGTGGTCTCCACGGGCAGTGCGTCCACCGTGCCCGAGCTGGGCGTAGATTTCCCCCGTGGTGGACAGGCCGGCGGTGAAGCGGATGCCGCCGCCGAGCGCTTCGACCAGGATGTCTCCGCTGTGGTTGCCCACGGCATCCCGCCCTCCGTGACCAAGCTGGGCGTAGGTTGTCGACACCGTTCCCGCCATAAATTGGATCTCCCCGTTCAAGGCCCGCACCGTGATCGCCCCGATATGGTCGCCGCCGTTCAAATAGCCGCCGTGCCCGAGCTGGGCGTAGTTCGCCGTGCCGGCCGTGCCGGTGAAGACGATGTTTCCACCCGTGCTGGTCACCACGATCTCACCCCGATGCCCCCGGTCACCCGGCACGGGAGTCGGTGTCGTGTCGGAGTCGTAGCCTCCGTTGCCCAACTGGGCGAAGGCGCGTCCGCCCGACGCCGGACCACCCGCAGTGAAGGTGATGTCCCCTCCCGCCGTTACCGAGATGACGTCTCCGTCCCGCCCGTAGGCTCCACGGGTTCCGGTATGGCCGCCGTGGCCCAGCAGGGCGAAGTTGCGGGTGCCGTCGGTGTTGTCGTCGGTCGTGTCGCCCGCTTGGAAATCGATGCCTCCCACGGCCGACTCCACCGTGATGCTGCCGTGGTGCGAGCCCAGCGACCCATGCCCCCCGTGGCCGATCTGGGCGAAATGCAACCTGCCCAGCCCATCCCCCGCGCTGCCCAGAGCCAGGCTCCCGCCGTAGAAGCGGATGTCGCCCGCAGCCGTGGTCACGGTGATATTGCCGGAATGGCCCAGCAGGCCGAAGGGAACCGGATTGACATTGTTGTTCACCCCGCTGTTGTAGCCGCCGTGCCCGATGTGGGCGAATAGACGTCCGTCCTGTGCGCCGCGGAAAGTCTGTCCGGTTCCCCCGAGAAAGATGACCCCGGTCGAAGCCCTTACCACGATGTCGCCCCGGTGGCCGTCGGCCGCTCCCTCGATCACCTGCGATGCGGCCCCGCCATGGCCGATCTGGACGAAGTTGTCGTCGAGGTCGCCGGCCTTGAAGAAGACCGCCCCGCTGCCGCCGTTCCCCGCTTCCACCGTGATGTGACCGGAATGCCCGTGTTCGGCGCTCCTCGCCTCCGAAGCGTAGCCGCCGTGGCCGACCATGGCGAAACTGCGATGGTCGGTCACGAACAGATCGCCCGTCCCCCCTCCGCTGTAGCCGGTACCGGCAGTGAAGATGACGTCGGAGCCGGCCCGCACCGTGACGGCACCGGAGTGATACCCCGCGCCGCCAGTCGTGACGCCCGCGTCCACGTCGTGTCCGCCATGGCCGACCTGGGCGAAGGCACGGCGCCCCTGGCCCGCGGTGAAGCGGATCTCCCCGAGCGCCTCCACGAGGATGTCGCCGCTGAAGCTACCGGAGGCGGCGGCGCCATTGTGACCTCCGTGCCCGACCCGGACGAAGCCGCCCAGGTTGTTTCCCCCGGTCGCCACGATGTGGCCAGTGATGCCGGGACCGCTCCCGAGCCCTGCGCGCACGATGATGTCGCCGCTGTGGTCGAAGCCGTTGCTCGTCGCATCACGCCCGCCGTGGCCGATCTGGACGTAGTTGTATTGCCCCGGTGCCGCCGAATGGCTGCCCGTGGCGGCAGTCTTCGTCCCCGCGGTCATCGCGATGTCGTTGAGCACCTCCACCCGGATGCGCCCCGTGGCGGCGGCCCGGCCCAGCGTCGCGTCCACATCGCTGGCCCGGTAGCCGAGCTGGGCGGTGCGGTCGTCGCCGGTGGTGGCGGCTGCCGTGTTGTCGCCCACCATCACCAAGTTGTAGCCCGCCACATTGGTCTGGCCGGCGCGGCTTCCGACCGTGGTCGTGCTCTGGTTCACCGGCGTCATGTCCGCCTCCAGCCCGATGTAGACGCTGCCCCCGCGGTTCCCGTAGGTGCTGGTGTCGGCGAAAATCTGGGCATCCATCGCGATGGTCGGCGACCCCGAAACATCGGACCCCTGCCCCGGAGGACCGAAGCTCACCGGCGTGCTGCCATCCCAACCTGCCACGATGTTGATGTTGCCGGCTCCGTTGGAGACGAGGTCGCGTCGCATGAACACATCGCCCCATGCCATCAGGGAAAGCGATCCGTTGCCGGTGATGGCGCTCGTGCCCGAAAAGTTCGAACTGAACAGGATATCCCCGTTCCCCGCGCCGGGGTCCGTCCCGTTGGTGTAGATGACGACGTCGGTGCCCGCGTTGAGGGTCGGCAGGATCGCATTGCGCACCGTATCGCTGACCGTGAAATTCGCAGGATCGAGGAGCAGGATCCCCCCGTCGCCCAGATCGAAAGTGGCATCGTCAATGTTCAATTCGCGCAAGCCCGAGATTTCGGCGAATCCTCCCTGCGAGACGCCACGGGCAGAAACGCTACCCGAGAACCCGGTCTCCCCGTCCGACCACACGATCACGTTCCCTCCGGCACCGCTCGCGACCCCGTCCGCCCGCAGCACCGCCCCGTCGTCGATCACCACACGCTCCGCGTTCCGCACCGTCGCGTCGCGACCCTGGAAGCCGCCTCCGATCCGGATGCTCCCGCCCCCCGTCCCCCCGGACGCTTCCACCAGGGAGCCGCTCCCCACCGACAGCTCCCGGCCCTCCACCACCACGCTCCCCCCACGGCCGCCCGGCTCGGACACGTCCACCGTGCCACCCAGCTCCGCACGCTCCGTCGCCGACACCCTCACCTCCCCGCCCTGCGCCCGGATCAGGCCGTCCACCTTCGCATACGCCGCCTCGATCAGCACACGGCCCCCGCTCCCCGCTCCCGAGCCCACTGCACGGATCGAACCGGAATTGCTCACCGAGCCGCCCGCCGCCTTCAGGAACACCTTGCCTCCCGACCGCGACGCTCCCGTCGCACGCACCGAGCCCTTGTTGTTGATCGCCA
>CAYSZN010000226.1:0-6444 GCA_964435425.1 uncultured Akkermansia sp.
TGACGTTGCGGTCGGCGAACAGCTCGAGGATGGCCGTCTCCTGATGCTCGTAGGGTTCGGTCCCGGATTCGATGAGATAGCCGAGAAAGGCGTCGAGAACCGCGTCGTTCGTGGCGGGTCCTTCGAGACGGGAGGGATCGAGGTCAGACATGTCGCCGATAGGAGAGCACGGCCGACGGCGGATTCCAGCCCGCGTTTTCCCGATGGGCGCAGGAACTCAGCGGTCCACCTGCCGCGGAGCGCGCGGCGCAGAGGATGGGCGGGGCTTTGCGAGCGGGAGCCGGGCACTCCGCAGAATCTTCCCGATGGCCCGTTGCTCCTTCGCGATCTGGGACTTCGTCGCTCCGGCCTCGGCGAGCCGTCTCGCCAGCTCCCTGGCCTGCTCCCGGAGCCGGGTCTTGGCGCGGAGGAACGGAGCTTTCGCCTTGGCCCGGCCGAGCGTTCGGATGGTTTGACGGATCTCCGCCCGCAGCTTCGCAATCTCCGCCTTGAGCCGCGCGGCATCGCCCGGTGCGTTCGGATCGTTGTCGTCCTCCCCACCACGCAAGCGCAGGACAAGATGGAGAGTGGCTTCTTTCTGGATGTTGTAGTCCGCCAAGGTCCGCCCGTCCTCGAGCTGCTTTCCTGCAAAGATCAGCCGCTGCTGATCGGGCGGAATGCCCTCCTTGTCCTGGATCTTCTGCTTCACGTTCTCGATCATGTCGCTGGGCTCGACTTCCAGCGTGATCGTCTTTCCCGTGAGCGTCTTCACGAAGATCTGCATGGCGTCGGCGATGCCCGGAGAAAGGGCGAGAAAAAGGACGAGCGGAAGCAAGGCACGGCGGACGGGAAAGACCATGGGGCAGGAACGGGTTGGGGAAAAGAGAAGCGCCGCAGGGGCACGGGTCAAGCCCGTTTCCGCTGCGGCGCGAGAGGGTTGGGTCTTTCTCGGTGGCCTCAGAAGTGGTAGCGCGCCCCGAAGGTGAAGGCCGTGTCGAGCTCGCCGATCTCGGCCGCGAACTTGAACGCCAGATAGTCGGTGAAGTGATAGAGGAAGCCAGGCGAGAAGAGCCAGCCGTCCTCGTCGACTCCGAGGGCCGCGCTGGTGCGGCAGGCAAGATATTTCTGGCTGTAGTCGCCCTCGCGGCCGGTGTAGAGAGCCTTGGCGAACATCTCGAAGCGTCCGGCGCGGGCGCGGATGCCGGGACCGACGTAGTAGCCCCAGGAATCGTAGTCGTAGCAGGACTTGCCGTTTCCGTATTCCGCATCGATGTGGTCGGCTCCGCCCTCGAAGGTCAGGTCGACGCACTTCGCGATGGTGTGGCGCGTTCCGAGCCCCATGCGGAAGCGGCGCGTGTCCACGCCGATGGGTCCGCACTTGTCGTGGAAGTCGTAGCTGCCGTCAGCGTAGCCACCAGTCAGGTAGAGGGACTGGCCGATCGACTTCGAGAAGCCGACTCCCCAGAAATCACCATCGCTCATGTAGGGAGTGCCGAAATCATAGATTCCATAGTCGAGATCGATGAAGTCATAGGAAAGGCAGTTCCCTTCGTAGGTCGGGGAGGCAAGCGGAACGGGCTTCTTGGCAGATGCCCAGTCTCCAGCGTGTCCTGTCCCGGCGAAGAGGGCGGCAAGTGCGAGCAGTAGTGCGGTTTTTTTCATTGGTTCTTGGATAAATTTCACAGAAATTCTGATCTTCAGCAGGTTCTGAATTTCTGAATTTTTAAAAATTTAATCAAGAATCCAAAAATAGTCAAGAAATATTATAAATTTTAGAAACTCAATCTTTAAGATCTGCTTTCTTTCTCCAAACCTTTACGTAATCCACGGCAAACTCGGCCGGAAACCGGGTCTCCTCGGTGGGCGATTCGGCCCATCCGCCCACCGCCAGATTGACGAGGAGGAACATGGGGCCATCGGGCACCGACTGATTGGAACGGTGCCGCAGCACGCCATCGACGAACCAGCGGAGCTCGCCGGGTTCCCATTCGACGGCGACCGTGTGGAAGCCATCGGAGAAATCGACGCCCTGGAACTCCCCCGTCTGGGAGAGGGAATCCCCCCCGGGATTCGCCGGATCGGGCCAGTGATGGGAAAAGTAGACTTTGTCGGGTTCCTGTCCGAGGATTTCGAGAACGTCGATCTCCGGCGGCCAGGCCGGTGGCTCGGGCAGCAGCCAGAAGGCCGGCCAGAGCCCCCTCCCCGCCGGAACCTGGCAACGGATCTCGAAGCGGCCGTAGGTCTGGGAGAACTTGCCCGTGGTCGACATCATGCCCGAGCGGTAGTCGCGCTTCGCCCCGTCGTAGTAGGCGGGTTCGTCCTCGCAGCGGATGCGCAGGATGCCGTCCGCCACCGAGAAGGCCTTCAGGATGTAGGCCTGCAGCTCATCGTTGCGGACGACACCCCAGGGATCCTTCGGAGTCCACTTCGAGTAGTCGAGCTTTTCCCCGTCGAATTCGTCGGAAAAGGTCAGCTCCCATGCCGCAGGGTCGAAGGAATCCTGCCCGACTGCCGGTGCCGCCGTGAGGAAAGGCATCGGGAGAAGAAAAAAGAGAGAAAACCGGACCATTCGCCAATTTCCATAGGTTCTTCGACGTTCGCAAGCGCTTGGAACAGGGAATTTGTGGCTGTCGCCCTCCCCTTGTGCGATCCACACAGAGCCAAGTGGGGCGGAATTCTTTCCGCCTTCCCCAAGCCTGGCGAAAGGCGGAAAGAATTCCGCCCCACCACACACCTCCCCAACGGGAAACAGACGCGACAGCGCTTCGCCGGGATGGTATCATCTGGCGATGCATTCCTCCCGCCCCTTCGCTGCCGCGGCCATCGCCCTCTGTCTCGCCCCAGCGCTCTCACGCGCCCAGTCCGAAAGCGCCTCCGCCGCGCAGCCAGACAACAGCCTGCGCGTCACCCTCGAATCCGCCTACGATGCCTGGAGACGCTCGATGGATGCCTCCGACCTGGCGCTCTGGGAGCAGGCCACCGCTTTCTCCCGCCAGATCGAGACGCGCAACCTCGTCGTCTCCCAGAAGCTCCCCTTCCCCCAGGCGCTCTTCGACGACCCCGTCGCCGCCCCCACCCTCGGCGGACTGATCCCGCTCGGCGTGCTCTCGACCGGCGACACCGCCACCTCGACCTACTTCGGCAAGGCGAACTTCGGGGAGGAGCCCGGCATGGCGATCCCCGACAACCTGCTCGTCCTCCACTTTCTCCGCGAGGAGGGAAGCTGGAAATTCGACAACCTCCGCATCGTAAAGACCGGAGCCAACGCCGAGCTCCTCCTCCAGATCCGGAACAGCGACTTCTCCTTCCTCCGCGGCGAGGAGTTCCAGCCCGCCCCGGTCCTGCCTCCCGTTCCCCAGCCGGTCGATCCCCCCCAATACGTCGCCGAGGTGTGGGTCGACGCCACCGGCTACGAGGTCAAGATCACCGTGAACGGCCACCTCACCGGCACCTTCAAGAATCTGAAAACCACGGAGCTCGTCATGGGAGGCGTGAGGCGGGGGCAGAACACCATCCAGATCGAATCCCGGCTCCTTCCCGAATCCAGCGGCAACGCCCCAAAGGTGGAAGTCGCCATCTACGCCGCCGAAGATCCCGCCGGCCAAGCGCAGCGCGTCTACCACTTCAAGCCGGGGGCAGGAGGCGCCTCCGCCACCGACAGCTTCGTGGTCGGTGACTGAGGAAGTAAAAGGTAAAAAGTGAAAGGTAAAAGGTCTGCTTGTGGAGGCGGATTCTCCGAAGCCGGAGAATCCTTGCGCGGCCCTGCCGCGCCATTCCGACCTTTTACTTTTTACCTTTCACCTTTTACTGCCGGATTGAGCTCCGCTCAATCCGGCATCAGAACCACCCGAAACCCGACGTCGTAGCGGTCCTTCGAGGAGGGGCTGGCGCCCATGCGGGTGCCGACGGCGAGGTCGAACTGCCCGGAACGGTTCCAGGCACCGCCGCGGAGCACCTTGCGGTCGGTGCCGACCCATTCGGGATTCGGCGTCGCTCCGTCGCGCTGGATGCGGCTGACGATGGTCTGGGAATACCAGTCGCTCACCCATTCCATCACGTTGCCTCGCACGTCGTAGAGCCCCAGCTCGTTCGGGGCGAGGGAGCCGACCGGCGAGTGGGAGTTCTGGCGCTCGAAGAGGCTGGAGACCGCTCCGTCGAGCTTCTGACCTCCGGCCAGCTCGCTCCACTCCTCGTCGGTAGGGAGACGGTAGCGGTAGCCCGCCGGCAGAGTGCCGAGGCTCTTCTCATGCGCGGTGAGGGCCTCGCAGAAGCGCACCGCCTCGAACCAGGTCACGCTGTCCACGGGATGCTCCGGGGCCTTGAAATAACTCTTGTTGTTGCCGCCGAGCCGCTCGTATTCGGCCTGGGTCACCTCGTGTGCGCCCGCCCATCCGCGCAGGGTGGGGATCCAGACCATCTCGCGACCGAGGCTGTTCTTGAAGTTCCGGCTCGCCACGGGGGCGGGATCGTAGGTCAGGGTCGCGTCGAAATGCAGGGCGCCTCCGGGCTCGACCCGGCCCGAGACGGTCGCCGCCCGATGCTGCTCCTTGCTCAGCTCGAAGCGGTGCTCTCCCGGAGGCACGACCGCGAGAGTCAGCGGGGTGCGTCCCAGAGGCCGCCCGCCGGAAACCACGGCCGCGCCCGGCGGCTCGCTCTTCACGGTGACCGAACCGTATGGGAAGCGGAACTCGACCCGGTTTGCCTGGGAATTCCCCTCGGCGGACCCGATGTAGCGGCCTTCCTCGATCTCGCCGAGGGCAGGGTGGCGGGCGCGGAAGCGGTAGTCGCCCTCGGGCAGCTCGAGCTGGAAGGGCGTGGTCTGCTGTCCCCGCCCAAGACGGCTGTTCCCAAGATAGACCTCGGCACCGGGAGGATCGCTCCCAAAGGAGACGAGAGCCCGCTCCCAGGCGAACTCCAGATCCTGTGTCGAGCCGGCCTCGACCTCGACGGTGCGGGCGATCGGGGTCCAGTCGCCGTAGCGGAGCTCGATGCGGTGCCGTCCGGCGGCAAGATTCGGCAGGGTCAGGGGAGTGACGCCGACCTTGCGCGGCTTCGGCGCCGCGTCGTCCGCACTGGCGATCCAGACCTCGGCCCCTGCGGGATCGCTCGTCAGGTTGAGCCCGCCCTTGGCGAAGACGGCGGAGACGGAGGTGTTGCGGTTGTTCTCCACCCGGACCGCCTGCGATTGCTCGGGAAAGCCCGCGACCGACATGTGGACCAGATACTCGCCGGGATCGAGCCGCTCGATCTTCGCGGGCGTCGTTCCCACCTCGACGAGCTCCGCCGGCTCGCGCTCCCGCGTGCGCACGAGCTTGAACTCGGCCCCGCGGGGCTCGCTGACCACCTCGATCCGTCCCGAGCTGCGTGCCAGCTCGATGCCGGAAAGGGAGACCGGCTCCTCGCTCAAGACGACGACCGTCCGCTTCACCGGGTCATGCCCCTCGAGAGAGATGGTCAGCTCATGCTCTCCGAACGGCACTCCGGCAAAGACGGCGGGGCTGGGCTGGACCTCCATCGACCCGAGCCGGACCAGCGCCCCGGCGGGAGTGGCCTCGACCCGCACGGTGCCCCGGACTTCGGAGAGACGCCGTTCGATGAGAGGCAGGGAGGCGAGGGCATCGGGATTCGCCGGATCCATGGCCCGGACCTCCTCGAAGAGGCGCCGCGCCACGAGCCAATCCCCCGCCGCGACCGCCTGGCGGGCCTCCTCGATCTTGGCGGAGACCTCCGCCCGCGGAGGGGCGGCCCCCTTTTCCTGCGGGACCGCGACCGGCTTCTCCGGCAGCGCCCGCGACGTCCCGGCCCGCCATCCGCCCCAGGCCCCGAGACCGAGGGAGACGGCGACGAGGAGAATCCAGACCCAGCGGGGAACCCGCGAGCCCCGCGGCCGGTAGGGCTGCGGAGGAGGAAGCGTGATCCTGGTGGTGCCTGAGGTCATGGGTCACGAGTCACGACGCGAGAGTTCGTTCTTTGATTCAACGATACCGGATGAGGGCTTTACGACAAGGGAATATGGAAATTCCAAAAGAGCAGATAAATTCCCGCTCTTATCTCTTTTCCTTTGACGGGCCGCTGTGACCGAATTTCGCGCCCTGAACGCAAAAAAAGAGCGGGGAGATCCCCGCTCTTCTCGCTGTGGCCCGGGTCCGCAGGTCTCATGACCCGTGGACCCGTGCCCTGTGACGAGGCGGCGTGCCGCCACCTCAGTCCTTCGAGCTGTCGCCGCTCGGGCGCCATTCCTCGGTGGCGAGGTTGAAGGCCTGCTCCAGACCGACGAGGTCGGAACTGGGACGCAGGGCGTCGAAGGCCGCGGTCTCCTTCTTGAGCTGCTCCTCGGAGTACTCGGCAGCCTTGATGGAGAGCCCGATGCGGCGCTCGATCTTGTCGACCTTGATGACGCGGGCCTCGACCTCGTCGCCGACCTTGATGACATCCTTGACCTTGGCGACGTGGTCCTCGCTGAGC
>CAYSZN010000227.1:0-4164 GCA_964435425.1 uncultured Akkermansia sp.
ACCTGTCCGACGTGCTGGGCCTGCTGCTGGCCTGGGGCTCGCCGCCGTCGCCGCCCTCGCGGGATGGTGGGTGCTGCGGGAAGGGAGCGCGGGCACTCCTGCCCGCAATGAGTCCGGGGCCTCCGCCGAGGAGGGGGATTGGATTTCTCTCCTTCCCTTCGTCGATCCGACCGCCGATGCGGTCAAGGGATCGTGGGTGCGGGTGGCGGACGGCATCCAGGGCGCGAACCCGGACCGGCAGCCGGGTCCCACCCTGCTGTCGCTGCCCTACGAGCCGCCGGAGGAATACGACTTCCGGATCGCCTTTACCACTTTCGAGGGCAACTGCGAGGCGGTTCAAATGCTCAGCGCGTTCGGACGGCGCTTCGCATGGGCGACGGCGAGTGGACAGTCCGAGAAGTGGGCGGGATTCGACGTGATCGATGGAAAGACGATCTTTGAACGGGCGAAACACTCTCCGGATGGAAAGGCGACGGCAGCAGTCAAGCTCCCCACCCGCCCCTCTGTGGGTGTCAGGCACGAGTCGCTCGTCGAGGTCCGGCACGGCCGAGTCACCGCCTACGTAAACGGCCAAAAGCTGGTTGATTGGCCCACCGACTATCAGGAGATGGGCATCGTTCCCGATTTCGCCCTGCCCAACCCACGGGCGCTCGGGGTCGGACTCTGGTGGAGCCGCAGCACCTTCCACGACATCTCCGTCCGGGAAGTGACGGGGAAAGGCAAGCTGCTGCGGGAAGGGAGCGCGGGCACTCCTGCCCGCAACGAGTCCGGGGCCGGCGCTTCGCCAGGCGGAGTCGCGGATTTCGTCCCTTTGCTGGACAAAGACCACATGGATGGCTGGGAGGAGTGCGGCACTCCCGGCGAGGCGGTTTTGAGGGACGGCGTGCTGTCCATCTCTCACGAGAGGCAGTTTCAAGGCTACTTCTGGTATCGCCCGAAGACCTTCTCCGACTTCGTGTTGAAATTCGAATACAAACTTCTCACCGCGTCCGCCAACTCGGGTGTGGCGGTTCGTTTCTCCTATCCGGGAAATGACCCGCGCATTCCCGGTGGTAACAAGGGCCACTATCACATCGACGTCTCCGCAGACAAGGACCCGCTCCAAGTGAGCGGAGCGATCATGTTTGTCAAAGGGCCAAACATCGCGCCTCCGCAAACCATCGGCGAATGGAACGAGATGGAGATCTCGGCGGTCGGTCAACGCTACACCGTGAAGATCAATGGGAAGTTGGTGAATGAATTCACCGGGAGCAGAGCCACGGAAGGTTATATCGGCTTCCAAGTCGGGCGGAAGAAAGGGATGCAGATTTCGAAGGTCCGCATCATGGATCTGGCCGGTGGCGGAGCCGGAGCGGCCCCTGCCTCCGAAGTCCACAAACCCACTCCGCCGCCCGCCTCGGAGGCGGACAAGAGTGTCCGCGCTCCCATCGGCGACCCGTCGCAAGCGAGCAAGGAGCAGCCTTTCGAGAACAGCCTCGGCATGAAATTCGTGCCGGTGCCGGGAACCGAGGTGCTCTTCTGCATCCACGAGACGCGGTGGAAGGACTACGCCGCCTACGCCAAACAAGCGAAGGGGGCCGTCGATGGTGCGTGGAGGAACCAGACTCTCGACGGCTTCGAGATCAAACGGGGCGGCGAGGACCACCCCGTGGCGCAGGTGAACTGGGACGACGCCCGGAGATTCTGCGAATGGCTCAGCGAGAAGGAGGGCAGGACCTACCGCCTGCCCACCGACCGCGAATGGAGCCTCGCCGTGGGCATCGGCGACCGGGAGGAGTGGAAGGACGGCACCACGCCCGCGACCGTCTTCAAGGTGCCGGACGAGTTCCCTTGGGGTTCGGAATGGCCCCCGCCAGTGGGAGCGGGCAACTACAGCGACCAGAGCCGCAAGGAGAAGGTCCCGCGCGACGGTGTGAATTGCGTCGAGGGCGGCTACGACGATGGTTTCCCGACGACCGCGCCGGTGATGAGCTTCGCACCGAACCCCTTTGGCCTGTACGACATGGGCGGCAATATATATGAGTGGTGCGAGGATTGGCATTCAAAAGAACAAGTTGGTCGTGTCATACGCGGCGGTTCTTGGAATGACCGCAGCGGTCTGCTCTCGTCCGACCGCCGTCGCCCTGCACCCGAGAAGCGGCACTACGGCCACGGGTTTCGCCTCGTCCTCGTCGCGGATGGCGGAGGCAAACCCACGGCGCCGCCCGCTCCGGGTGCGGACAAGAGTGTCCGCGCTCCCGACCCGCCGCAGGCCACCAAGGCGCGGCCTTTCGAGAACAGCCTCGGGATGAAGTTCGTGCCGGTGCCGGGGACCGATGTGCTCTTTTGCATCCACGAGACGCGGTGGAAGGATTACGCCGCCTATGCGGCGGAGAATCCCGGCATCGACGATGGCTGGCGCGACCAGACCACCGACGGCTTCACCCCGACGGACCGGCCCGGGGACCATCCCGTGTGGATGGTGGATTGGGGAGAGGCGAAGAAATTCTGCGAATGGCTGAGCCGGAAGGAAAGCAAGACCTACCGGTTGCCCACCGACGAGGAGTGGAGTGTCGCCGTGGGCTTGGGTCGCAAGGAGCTGCGCTCGCCCGGCGACACTCCCCGGAGCCTTGGCGGAAAGGTGCAGGGCGAATACCCTTGGGGCACGGCTTGGCCGCCACCTGCCGGGGCGGGCAACTACAGCGACCAAAGCCGCAAAGCCAAGGCCGCGCCGCCGCGAAACGGGAGATTCTTCGAGGACTACGACGACAGCTTTCCGACAACCGCGCCAGTGATGAGTTTCGCGTCGAACGCCTTCGGTCTCCACGACCTTGGCGGGAATGTGTGGGAATGGGTCGAGGATTGGTACGACGAGAGGCAGGAGTCCCGTCTCCGGCGGGGCGGTTCTTGGAATAACAATACGATGGACGACCTCCGTTCCTCGCACCGTTATCGCGACTATCCTACGGTGCGTCGCCAAATCGGCGGCTTCCGCCTCGTCCTCGTCGCGGATGGCGTCTCCGCACCCGCCCAAGCCACGACGCCACCCACACCGAATCCGGACAAGAGTGTCCGTGCTCCCATCGCCGACCCGCCGCAGGCCACCAAGGAGCAGCCTTTCGAGAACAGCCTCGGGATGAAGTTCGTGCCGGTGGAGGGGACGAAGGTGCTGTTCTGCATCCACGAGACGCGCTGGCGGGACTACGCCGTCTTCGCCGGGGAGACGCCCGGTCTCGACAACGGCTGGCGCAGCCAGACCGAAGACGGATTCACCGTCACCGACCGGCCCGGGGACCATCCGGCGAGGCGGATCAACTGGGTGGACGCGAAAGCCTTCTGCGAGTGGATCAGCCGGCAGGAAGGCCGCGCCTACCGCCTGCCCACCGACGAGGAATGGAGCATCGCCGTAGGATTGGGTTCAAAAGAGCACCGCTCGCCCGGCGACACGCCGGAGAGCCTGAACGGCAGGGTGCCGGACGAGTATCCCTGGGACGCGGCATGGCCGCCTCCCGCCGGGGCGAGCAACTTCAGCGACCAAAGCCGCAAGAGGAAAGCCCCCTCCCTGGATCCTTTCTATGGCTATCTGGAAGGCTACGACGACGACTTCCCCACGACCGCGCCGGTGATGAGCTTTCCGCCGAACCCCTTCGGTCTGCACGACATGGAAGGGAACGTGCGGGAGTGGGTGGAGGATTGGTTCGACGCCGCGCGGGAACGCCGGTTGCTACGCGGCGGTTCCTGGGCCAATCACAGGGAGCACGAACTCCGTTCCTCGAACCGCCGCAGCAATCCCCCGGAGTGGCGCTACCCCAACAGCGGCTTCCGTCTCGTCCTCGCCTTGGACGGCGACGACAACGCGGCCGACGCCACCGGAGCCGTTCCCTAGTTTGTCAGGAAACGGGCGCCAGGACTGGAATGTTGGGGCCTACGGAAAACTCGGAAAACACGAAAAAGCTTTGACTGGAAAAAGGATTCCCCGTGTCTTCCAAGTCTTCCGTAGGCAGCCCCTCCCTTGAATTCCGTGGACAACTCCGCCTTGCGCATCGCCACGATCCGAGGCAAAAGTCTTCGCCTATGGGTAGAGCATTCGAATATCGGCGGGCCTCGAAGGAGGCGCGATGGGACAAGATGTCCAAGACCTTTCCGAAAATCGCCAAGGCCATCACGATGGCGGCGAAGGAGGCC
>CAYSZN010000227.1:4174-6430 GCA_964435425.1 uncultured Akkermansia sp.
CGCCGGCCAGCAGGCCAAGGCGGCCAACATGCCCAAGGACAACGTCGAGAACGCGATCAAGCGCGCTTCGGGCAAGGACGCCGCCGAGATCAAGGAGATCAACTACGAGGGCAAAGGTCCCCACGGCGTCATGATCTTCATCGAATGCGCCACGGACAACTCGAACCGCTCCGTCGCGAACATCAAGACCTACTTCAACAAGGCCGGAGGCCAGCTCCTGCCGAGCGGATCGCTCGACTTCCTCTTCAAGCGCAAGTCCGTGGTGCAATTCGACGTGCAGCCGGGGATGGACATCGAGGAGGTCGAGCTGAGCCTGATCGACGCCGGCCTCGAGGAGATGGAGGTGAACGAGGGCATCGCCTACGCCTACGCCGACTTCGCGGATTTCGGCAAGCTCACCGCCGGAATCGAGGCGCTCGGCATCGAGATCAAGAAAGCCGGCCCCGAGCGCATCCCCACCAGCCCGAAGGACTTCACCGAGGAGCAGATGAACGAGATCGAGGTGCTCCTCGACAAGCTCGAAGACGACGAGGACGTGCAGGCGGTGTTCACGGATGTGAATTGACGGGTTAACGGGTCACGAGTCATGGGTCACGGGTGGCGGACCTATGCCTCCTACTCTTTACTCCTACTCGTTACTCTTACTCTTACTCCCCGACCCTTCGCTCTTTGAGTAAGGAGTAGGAGTAAAGAGTAAGGAGCAAGATGCGAGGCTCTGCCTCCTCGTGCCCCAATGACTCTTGCCCCATTCCCCATCTCCCGCGATAGCGGCGAGTTGTCCTCTTTCCTTCTTTCCCCTGCTCGCTAGACTAACGGCCATGCTCCGATTCCGCATTCTTCCTTGCCTTGCCCTTTGCCTCGTCTCCAACGGCCTGCGTGCCGAGGAGGCATCCAAGGCGGTCGCGCCGACGGGCGTCGTCGATCTTCTCGCCGATCCCGAATGGAAGGATTTCGTCGTCAATCTCAACCCGAAAATCTCGCTTTCGGACGATCCGAAGAAGATCTGGACCATCGGCGAGGACAAGATCCTGCGCGTCGGCGGCGAGGGCATGGGCTACATCCGCACGAAGCAGGCCTACCGCGACTACCACCTCGTCCTCGATTACCAGTGGGGCGAGCGCACCCTCGGCTCCCGCGCCGACCGCGCCCGCGACTGCGGCCTGCTCCTCCACTCCTTCGGACCCGACGGGGCCTACGGCATCACTTGGATGAGCAGCATCGAGGCCCAGCTCATCGAGGGCGGCAGCGGCGACATCCTCGTCCTCGCGGCCAAAGCCGAGGATGGCACCATCGCCCCCACCAAGGTCACCGCCGAAGTGCAGCGCGACCGCGACGGCGAGCCGGTCTGGACGAAAGGCGCACCGAAGGAGACTTTCCCGCCCGAGGGCAAGACCATGACCCGGATCAACTGGCGCGACCGCGATCCCGACTGGGCCGACGTGAAGGGCTACCGGGGAGCGAAGGAGATCGAGAACCCCGTCGGCGAATGGAACCGCCTCGAAGCCATCTGCCAGGGCGACACCATCCGTCTGTTCCTCAACGGCGAACTCGTCAACGAGGTCACCGACTGCCATCCGACCTCCGGCTTCATCGGCCTGCAAAGCGAATTCGCCGCCTGCCTCATCCGCCGCTACGAACTGCACCCCCTCGGCACCTTCACCGAGAAATGGGCCGTCGAGGAGCGCTCCACCGACATGGGCTACGACGTCTCCGGCGACAGCATCCCCCCGCGCCGCTTCCCCCTCAGCCCGCAGGAGAGCGCGAAGCTCTGGGAGGTCGATGGCGACTACGAGGTCCAGCTCGTCGCGAGCGAACCCCTCACCTGCGATCCCGTCGATATCGCGTGGGACGAGAAAGGCCGCCTCTTCGTCGCGGAAATGGGCGACTACCCCCTGCCGGTCGGCGACGACGGCCCCCACCTCTCCCGCATTCGCCTCCTCACTGACAGCGATGGAGACGGCGTCATGGACAAGGCCACGACTTGGGCCACGGACCTCGACCATGTCCAAGGGCTGCTGCCGATGCAGGGCGGCCTCCTCGTGACGACCCGCACCGCCATCCTCTTCCTCGAAGACACCGACAACGACGACATCGCCGACGTGAGGAAAACCCTCTTCACCCTGAACGAACCCGGCCACAACCAGCTCCAAGTCTCCAGCCCCCGCTACGGACTCGACAACCGCATCTGGCTCAGCAACGGGCTCGACGGCAAGCAGATCTACCCCGGCGACCAGCCTGACAAAACCCTCGAAATCA
>CAYSZN010000228.1:0-6416 GCA_964435425.1 uncultured Akkermansia sp.
GGGGCAGCATCGGAATTTCAGGGACAAAACACCTTCCGCCACCATTGCCCGAGGCAGCGGAACTTGCCAACGTTCCGACGATGCACCTGCTCCGTCCAAACAGGCCTTGGCCGAATGGCATCGTCAAAAGCGCAGCCCTCACTCGATCGCATACAGATACGCGTCCGTCCGCAGGTAGATCCTCCCGCCTGCGAAGGCGAGCGAGGCGTTGGTGTGCTGGTTGGCATCCACCTCGTTCTTCGCGAGCAGCTTCAAGCCCGACGGGTCGGGTTCGATGAGATAGGTCGTGCCACGGGTGTCGTTCACGTAGAGCGTCTTCCCGATCAGGTTCATCGAACTCCAGCTGTTCGCCCCGAGCCGCTCCCTCCAGAGGATCTTCCCGGTCCCGACCTCGCTGCATTGCATCACGCCGGGCTCGTTGAGGAGGTAGAGATGGTCGCCGAGGATCTGGCCCGAGCCGATGCGCTGCGGATTCTGGTTCCGTCCCTTCGGCGGATCGGCCCAGAGGCGGTGCGAGACGGTGAGGTCGCCCGTCTCCGCCGCATCGGGGAGCCGCACCGCGATGCCCGGCCCTCCGTAGCCGCAGAGATAGAGGGCGCGGCCCTCGCCCGCCATCACGTTCGTGTAGCAGAGATCCCCGAGCCCCGCGACGCGCCAAAGCTCCTTGCCGGTGCGCGGATCGAAGCTGGTCAGGAATCCAGGCAGGCCGAGGAGCATCTCCGTCCGCCCGCCGTTGTCGAGCAGCAGCGGCGTCGCCCACGAGCCCTTGAATTCCTTCGCGTCGGCGCTCTCGAACTCGTCGAGCTCCTGCTTCCAGATCGTCTTCCCCGTGTCCTTGTGGATGGCGAAAAGCCTCGCCACCGGCCCCGGCCCCGCGTGCAGGAGCAAACCGCTGCCCAGCAGCACCGGACTCGCCGCATGCGGTCCCCAGATGTGGGCGTAGTCCGAGCCGAGGTCCGCGCTCCAGACCTCCTTGCCCTCGAAGTCGTAGGCGTGCAGCCCCGCGTTGCCGTGCCAGGCGAAGACCAGCCCGCCGTCGGTCACGGGCGAAGCGGCGCAGTGGGGATTCGTCTTGTGGGTCTCCTCCGCCTTGCCATGGTCGACCGTCCGCTTCCAGAGCTGCCTGCCGTCCCTCGCGTCGAAGCAGACCAGGGAGCGCCGCCTCCCCTCGTTCTCGGCCTGGGTGAGGAAGACGCGGTCGCCGGAGACGACGGGCGAGGAATTGCCCCGGTCGGGCAGATCGACACGCCAGGCGATGTTCTCCGACGCCGACCACTTCGTCGGATAGGATCCCGCCTCGGGCAGTTTCCCGTCGCCCTCCGGCCCCCGCCAGGCGGGCCAGTCGTTCGCGGAAAGCGGAGCGGCAAGGACGACGGCGGCGAGCAGGGAAACGGCGGTCTTCATGGCATGACAGGGTTGGATCGACGACCCAACCCTGCCAGATCGGGGGTGCCCTTGGCAATCACGCGATCGGGCCGATCCGGCGTGTCCGCGGAGCGTTCGGTGGCACGGCACTTGGTGGGCGAGCCGGGGCATGCGACATTTCCTGGCACCGCGTTATGCCACATTTGTGGAGGGGGGCCAGCGCGAAAGCGTGCTTCGCGTTCCCCAGAATCCACTCGCCGTGCTACCATGAAACCATCCCTTTCCGAGGATCCGGAACTCCTCGCCGGGATGACGGACCGTGCTCTGGATTTTCGAGACTGGCCCGGTATCCGGATTTCCCGGTTTGCAGGACAAATGGGGCGCGTTAGCCTAACCGGGATATCAAACGAGAGCGATTTTGGATCGGGCCCACCGACAGTATTCCATGTTGTAAGCCTCTCAGAGACTGAAGCTGGTTTGAGCTTTCTGAAGTGTCTTGGTTTCCAAGGGGTGTGGGCCGTTCGCGACGATGCTGGACGAACGCAGCACGCAGAACTCAAGTGGAGACATGGCGCTGTCATGCTGGGACAGACGGACACCGACACATATGCCCGCGTCGGAACATCTCGCGCCTATCTGGTTGCGCCTGAACAAGTGGATCTTTCCAGCCTGCCTGAGACTGTCCGGCAAGGAGGTGCGGAAGCTACAAGGCCCTGAAGTGAAGGATTGGCGGGCGGCCTGGTGTTACCGTCAACGATCCGGCGGGGAATGAGTGGGAGATCGGCCAGTATCGGGGAGACGGGGCAGGATGGATCCGATTCGCATTTGAGACTTGTTTCTTGTGCCTGGGCGGATTCCAGCCGAGATCTCATCCTTCGGCCTTCGGGGTCAGGGACAAATGGCACGGGATTAAGCGAAGGCACTGACCGTCCGGAGTCGCCCAATCCTTATCCGTCCGATCATGTCCAGTAGGGACGCACCGCCGGGGCGTCCGTCGCGGAAGCACGGGCCATCCGACGCGGACACTACCACGCTTCGCGCCAAGACGGGCCGCCGGACGCCGGTGCTATTCTTTCAGCCTGCCGCTGCCCACGAAGACCGTTTTGTAGACCTGAGCGCCATGCTCATTGAGCACCTTGTAGTTGACGGTGAGCTTTGCGCGCTGCCGCCCTTGCTTGGCGATATCGACCGAGAGCAGGACGGTGAAACCGTCAGAAGTGACGCCGGGGTTGCTGATGGGCAATCTCGCGGAGATCCGCCTTTTACTGGCCGAAAATTTCCCTCGCGGCCCCCCGAAGCCCGTCAGAAACCCCGGCACAAGACTGTCCACCTTGACCTTCCTGTTTGAAAACCGGAACGTATTGCTCAAGTCCAGCTTCGCCGTTCCGGCGGACACGGACCCCTTGACATCGAGACGGCCCCTCCTGCCCGAGGGGTTGGAGGTGAAAACCATCCTCGATTTCCCTTTCACGGCAATGCCGTTGGAACGCATGGCGCTCCTCCCGGTGAAGGTTCCGCGGAACTCCGTGAGCGTGGCGGCGGGGAGCGCCGACGTGGAGAGGAGCGCCGTAGTTGCCATGGCGGCGAGAAGGATGGTCGATTTTGCTTTCATGTCGCGGACGCTGGTACGATTCGGGATATTGCGGGTGCGGGACAAAAAAGTCAAACTGACTGCTGCTAGGAATTTCCCTTTACCCCTCGGCACCCTCTCCGCAGGAAGGCCGGGGTCGGAGGGGGGCCACCGCCCCGTCGGGTCGATCGCGATCGACCTCGGCTTCTACGACCAAAGCGCATTCACGCGGGCCTTCCGCTCCGGGAGCGGAGAGACTCCAGCCCGCTACCGGGAACGGCACCGGCGGGATATCGAAGGGGCCGCGACGGGCGAACCCTCCGCCGCCGCCAGACGAGGAGGATCCGGATCACCGCCGCCTCGCGCGAACGGTGGTTGTCCCCGACCGGTTGCCGGATCGGTCCTCGGCGTAGATCTGGATCGCATTGGACTTCTTCTTGGCCAGTTTCGCGCTGAACCGCCACGAGGTCGTCCCGCTCGCGTTGCGGAAGGCGCCGCGCCCCACGCGATACCTTACGGCCCTGATTCCTCCCGCATCCCGCGCCTGACCGGCCACCGGAACTTTCGCCTTGTTCGTGGTCTTCGGAGGACGCTTCGTCACCCGCAGGGTCGGCTTCGTCCGATCAGGCGACGGCGCTTGAACCGGCGCATACCGCAGAACCCGGTTGCCATCGACGATCCAGAGGTTGCCGTCGTCGTCCATGGCGATTCCGTGGGGACGGGCAAGCGTTCGCGCAGTGGCGGTCGCACCCGGATTGGTGGTGGTGAAGTTCGGTGCGCCCAGGACGCGATCCGCCGATTTGGTGACGGTCTTGGAGACGGCGTTGTGGAAGATGAGGAGGCGGTCGTTGGTGTTGTCCGACACGTAGAGATCGCCGTTGGCATCGACGAAGAGGGCGGACGGGTAGAACATGCTCGACGCGGTCGGGGGATTGGGCGCGAAATCCCCGTCGAAGTTCGGCTGTCCCAGCACCTGCACCGCCGACGCGCCGTTGCCGATGGCACCGGCTCCGTCGAAGCGGAGTACCCGGCTGTTCCGCTCGTCCGCCACCCAGAGCCGGTCGCCCGCATCCACGAAGACGGCTCTTGGGCGGAAAAACCGATCGATCGCGGTTCCGAGCTCCGGAGTGGAGAAGTCCGGCCAGCCGATCACGACGCTGGCCGGATCGCCGTCCGTCAGGTTGCTGGCGTTGGGGAACTTCAGAACCCGGTTGTTCCGGTAGTCGGCCACCCACAGATTGTCTGACGCATCGACGAAGACGCCGACCGGATTGTACATCTCGTCGGCGCCGGTTCCGTCGGCGTTGGCGTCGAAGTCGTCCTGCCCCAGCACCAAGTCCGCCACCGCCGAGCCACTACCCACGTTGGCCGCATTGGGAAAACGCAGCACCCGGTTGTTGCCCGAATCGGCCACCCACAAATTGCCATCCGCATCGATGGCGAGTCCCTGGGGACCGTCGAGGCGGCCGGATCCGGTCCCCGGATCGGTCTGGCCGGTCAATCCGGTTTGGCCGATGACGGCCTCCGCCGCCGTGCCGCTGGCCAGGGAAGCCACATCGGCGAACCTCAGGATGCGGTGCTCGAACTGGGACGAGACGAACAGCTTCCCCGTGGCGGGATCGATCGCGATCCCCACCGGTCCGTCCGTTGTCTCCGCGTTCTGCAGGGAGCCGCTTCGGCTATCGAATTCACCATCGGTGAACAGCACCCGGTTTGCGGCGCTGTTTGTTGGAAATTCCGCGAAGGCCGGAGGAACGATCAGGAGCGATAGAAAAGCAAGGAAAGCTGGGATCGGTTGCATCGTCATGGGCGGGCGCGGGCATCCTAGATCGTCCGTTCCCGAAGGCAAGCGCTCATTCCGCCGCATCCCGCCCGCCGTCGTCTTAAATCCACCTCGCTGACTCGCTTCTTGTCACGCATGGTCTCGACGTTCCGTGGCATCGCACCGGCATGGGGTTGGTGGGAGTGCCTATGGTGCACGGAGTCAGGCAACATCGGACGGTTGCCCAAATCGAATCACACAAAAGTCCGGCAACGCCCCCGTTGAAACCCCATATGCTGTGTTCGGACTGAATCCCATAGGCTCTTGAACCCTGAAAATACATCGCTTTCCCCAGTTTGGCCTATTTGGGCAACCGCCCGTTGTCACCTGACACCGGAAATACCGGAACGCGATGGGCAGAGCGAGCGTTCCGCAAGCTTGCCGGAATCAACAGGGTTGGTTCGACGGGTCAACCCTGTTGCCGAGGCAAAGGCGGATGCCGCTTGGAGTTCCGTCAAGAATTGCCACCTGCTCCCGAAAACCCAAACGCCCTCCACTCGATCCCGACTATCGTCCCAGCCTCGTCCTCCAGCAGGCGGATCGAGCATCGGCAGGGGCAAGCCGAGCCGTCGGCGCGGGCGAACTCGACGGGATGGTCGCGCAGACTCCCCTCCTCGCGAAGCCGCTGGGCGAGCCGGGAGAAATCCTCGGGCCGACGCAGGAAGGCCGCGATGCCGAGCCGCTCGACCACGGTGCGCGATCCGATCCCCAGCATCGTCACGGCCGTCTCGTTGACGAATTGGATCCTCCCGTCCTGCTGCGTGAGGAGGTAGGCGTCCTCCATCGTTTCAAAGAGGTGTCGGAAGCGCTCCTCGCTGCGCCGCAAGGACTCCTCCACCGCCCGCCGCCTCTCGAGTTCCTGGCCGAGGCGGCGGTTCCACAACACGACGAGGCCGATCCCCGCGATGGCGACACCCGCGACCACCACCGCGACGAGGAGAACGCGCCGCCAGTCCCACAGGCGCGAGAGCTCGACGAGGATCCATCTCTCGTAGATCGCGAGGCGCTCCGCCTCCGTCAGGCTCGCCAGCGACTTCTCCAAGATGGAATGCAGCTCGGGAAGATCCTCCCGCACTCCGAAGGCCGGATCGAAACGGTAGGGCGTCGTCCCGGCGATCTTGAGATTGCCGAGTCCGTTGGCGCGGATGAGATGCGCGGCGACCCCGAGGTTCTCCACCATCGCGTCGGCCCGCCCCTCCGAGACGAGGCGCAGAGCCTCCAGGGAAGTCCCGGTGCGGACGAGGTGGACCCTCGGGAAATGCTGCTCGATGTGGACCGTCGGCGCATAGGCGGAGGGACCTGCCAGGACAAGGCCGGCGCGCTGGATCTGCTCGAGCGAGGCGTGGAAAGGGCCGTCCGTGCGCATGATCACCGCCACGGGGAAGGAGGCGTAGGGCCGCGTGTAGCGGAGCCCGAGCGGACGTTCCGGCAGATCGGCGATGCCCGAGACGAAATCGATCTCGCCCTTTCGCAGCTTGGCCAGGGTATCGCTCCACGACTCCGTCGGCACGTATTCGAAGCCTATGCCGAGACGGTTGCCGAAAAGCTCGATCATGTCCTGGTCGACGCCTTCGATCCGGTCGCCCGACCGCACCGAGAACGGAAGCCACGAAGGGTCGGCACCGTAGCGGATCACGGGACGGGAGCGCAGCCACTCGG
>CAYSZN010000229.1:0-609 GCA_964435425.1 uncultured Akkermansia sp.
CATCTCCGCGCGGCAGTGGAGCAGCTGGGTGCTGCCGAGCCGCTTCCAGGGCATCCAGTTCCAGTCGAAGGGCGATGCCGTCCACTACATCGGCAATCCCGAAGGCGTCTGTCAGAGCACCCAGCGCCAGGTGATCGACGAGATTCGGCACCTCAACGGCTTCCTCGCCGAGGAGCAGAACGACCCCGAGATCGCAACGCGCATCGCCCAATACGAGATGGCCTTCAAGATGCAGGCGAGCGTGCCGGAGCTGACCGACTTCTCCGGCGAAAGCCAGGCCACCCTCGACCTCTACGGGGTAAAGGAGCCGGGCGATGGCTCCTTCGCCTCGAACTGCCTCCTCGCACGCCGCCTCGCCGAACGCGGTGTGCGCATGATCCAACTCTACCACCGCGCCTGGGACCATCACGGAAACATCGAAGCCGGGATGAAGGGCAGCGCCGCCGACGTCGACCGCCCCACCGCCGCCTTGATCGAGGACCTCGCCCAGCGCGGTCTGCTCGAGGACACCCTCGTCCTCTGGGGAGGCGAATTCGGCCGCACCCCCATGGGCCAGGGGAGCGGGCGCGACCACCACATCCTTTCCTTCAGCGTGTTCATGGCCGGCGG
>CAYSZN010000229.1:619-6413 GCA_964435425.1 uncultured Akkermansia sp.
ACGAGCTCGGCTACCGGGTCGTCGAAAATGCCGTGGACGTCCACGACCTCCACGTGACGATGCTCGCCCTCCTCGGGATCGACCACCACCGCCTGACAACGAAGTTCCAGGGCCTCGACGTGCGTTTGACAGGAATCGCGGGCAGGGTGGTGCGGGATTTGATGGCGTAAGCCCTCTTGCTCGACACTGCTTACCCTGTCTCTTACTCTTACCTCCTTACTCTTATCTCCTACTCCATCCCGAACGGACGAGGAGTAAGAGTAAGGAGGTAAGAGTATAGAGTAAGAAGCAATCCCACGCTCCCCATCGCCCCCGCCCTCCATCCCCCTCCCCGCCGTCCCGGCTGGCTCCTCAAGCTCGCCCTCCGGGCCGAGGCGGTCTACGACGCCTTCCACCGCTTCCTCGCCCGCGTCACCGGCCGGCTCGGCAAACCCATGGTCGCGGAGATCTACCACGCGGTCCGCCACGCCCACGGCGTCTCGGTGAAGGGCCGCGTCCTCCTTGCCCGCACCTGGCCGCATCCCGACGCGAACGATCCGGGAATCGTCAACCTCTACCACATGCTGCGCCGCTGGTGCACGCCGGAGCGGCCCTACTCCCTCGTCCGCGTCAGTGCCGGAGGCGTGCCCATGGAGCAGCGCGCCGACCGCGAAGGCTACTTCGAGATCGACCTCCCCGCCGGAGAGGCCCCGGACAACGAGCTTCTCGTCGAGCTGCCCGAATCCGCTGTCTCGCCTCCCGCCCACTGGCCCGTCGAGCCCCTCGCCGACAATCCGGGCTTCATCGTCCTCAGCGACATCGACGACACCGTGCTCGTCACCCATGCCGGCCGGATCTTCGCCATGATCGCGACGACCCTCTTCGGCAACGCCCTCACCCGCCAGCTCTTCCCCGGTGTCGTCGGCCTCTACCAGGCCCTGCGCCGAGGTCCCGATCCACACCGCGACCGGCGGAATCCCATCGCCTACGTCACCAGCTCGCCCTACAACCTCCACGGACTCATCGAGCTGATCTTCAAGGAGAACGGCCTGCCCCTCGGCCCCTTCTTCATGACCGACTGGGGGCTCGACGAGGACAAGTGGCTGACACGCAGCCACCGCGACCACAAGCGCGGCGCGATCCGGAAGATCCTCTCCTGGCATCCCGAGCAACCCGCCCTCCTGATCGGCGACACGACCCAGCACGACGTGGCCATCTATGTCGAGGCCGCGCTGGAGCATCCCGGCCGCATCGCCCTCGTCCTCATCCACGCGGTCAGCTCCGCAAAGCGGGTCGAGCAGCTCCGCGCCGAGGCCGCGAAGCTCGGCGGAACCGGCACCTCCATCCATTTCTTCGCCGACTATTCCGAAGCCGGCACGATTCTTGCCAGGGAGGGCTGGATTTCTCCGGGCGGGATCGACCTGAGCGCGGAACCGTCCGGATAGAAACGCGGCTTTGGAACTGCCTGTATCCCACCCAAGCAGCTCTCCGGCTTGAAAAAGAGTGTCCTTCTCCCCAATCTGTGCTAAAAGACCCGCTTTCTTGACTTTCTCCCCTCGGAAGGAGTCGGTTCCTGGCCAATGGCGGCGGAGTCAAGGAGTTGCAATGCAGAGTTGGTTCAACTTCGAATTGGATGGGGAAATCTGCCGGGTGGAGCGCGAGTCCATCCAGGGCACTCTCGCCGCCTTTCTCGCGCGCCTCGATCCCTGCTTCGCCCACTTCGCGGAGCACGATCCTCTTCTCGCTCCCCGCCTCGTCGTGATGGGGATGCTGGAGGGCGACCGCCACCGCTTCCGCATCGTCGATGCCGGACTGGTGCTGATGCCGATGCTGGCCGACCGCCAGATCTGGACGCCCGAGGGCATCCGCAGCGCGGAACCGGAGCATCCTGTGAACCTCGCTTTCCAAGGGAGCCGCTTCGAGTGCTCCGGCGAGCGGCTGGACTCGCTCATCGCCCTGACCTTCGAGGGCTACTACCGCCCCGACTTGCGCCGCCAGGGCCAGGTGGACGACCAGTTCGACGCGGTGGTGACGCGGACGGCGAACGTCCCCGCGATCCGCGAGGCGGCGGTGCAGGTCTTCGCCTCGACCGAGCAGCTCCGCCACGAGGCCGCCCGCCGCGCGGAGCGGTCGGGACAGGAGAGCACGGTCTGGACCGGCCGGAAGGACATCTTCGGCGACCGCTTCACCCGCCAGCTCTTCCGGCTGCCGGAAAGCCAGGCCCTGCAATACGTCGATGGCTCGAAACGCCGCTTCTTCCGCCCCGACAACCTCGTCGAGCTGCTGAAGCTGAGGCGCGAGTATCCGGCGGCGGCCCTCGTCGCCGGGGGCACGGGCCTCTCTCGGCTGGGGGAGCGGGAGAGCGCCGCAGACCTGATCTCGCTGGAGGCGGTGAAGGAGCTGAACTCGATCCAGACCACGGAGGAGCTGTGGGAGATCGGAGCCGCCGTCCCGCTGACGCAGATCGCCGAGCACCTCGGGCGCGAGTGCCTCGCCTTCAACAAGGCCCTGCGCCGCTTCGCCTCGCGGCCGGTCCGGAACCGGGCCACGCTGGGCGGCCATCTCGCCACGGCCTGGGCGGCGGGGCAGCTCGCGCCGCTGCTGATGGCGCTGAACGCCCGCGTCCGCCTGCTCTCGTCCGACGGAGAGCGCGACGCGCCGGTCTCGCAGTTCCATTGCGGGAAGGGCCGCACCCTCCTGCAGGCGGACGAGCTGATCCGGTCGATCGTGATCCCCCGGGCCACGGAGACCGCCCTCGCCGCACGGGGAATCACCTCGCGCCTCTGCGACACCTACATCGTCGGGCCGCGCCGCACCGGCTGCGCCCCCTACGCCACCGGAGCCTTCGCCCTCGAGCTCCGCGAGCGGAAGATCGCAAAGGCCTGGATCGCCTACTCCGGCCTCGCGGACGCCCCCTTCCGCGCCCGCGAGGCGGAGGATTCGCTCGTCGGAAAGGTATGGGGTGAAAAGGCCGTGATCGAGACGCTGCCAGTCCTCCAGCGCAGCGTCGAGGTCGCGCCGACGGCGGCGACCCACGCGGACCCCGGCTACCTGAAGCAGCTCGTCGGCACTCTCTTCCAGAAATTCCACCATCAGCATCCCCGGCCCGAGAGCATGCGGCCCGAAGCGTTGACAGCGACGGGCGAATTCGGCAGACTGGACGAGCCTTTCTACGACCCGAACCGTCCCTGAGGACATCCTCTCTCCGCGTCCTCCCTCCGGTCGCGTCCGTAATCCACGCGCGATGAGCGAATCCGACGATCCCTTGACTTTCCGCCTCCCCGCCGACAAGGCGAAGAGCGCCCGCGAGACCTTCTCGGAACGCCTGCGCCGCCGCCGCGACCAGCTCGCCGAAGGCGGCGAGGTGAAGCCGCTCTCCTCCTGGCAGTCCCGCGCCCGCGTGCTCACCGCCCTCGTCGTCGAGAGCCCCCATCCCCACGCCTCCATCGTGCGGCGCAGCGGGGCCGAGGCGCTGCGGACCGCCGGTGTCGAGGCCGTGCTCTTCGCCGGCGACCTGCCCCCCTTCCGCAACTCCCTCGGCCACGAGTTCTCCGGCGAGCCCCTCCTCGCCGAGGAGGAGGTCCACTACCGGGGACAACCCGTCGCCCTCGTCGTGGGACGGGACGAGGCCTGCTGCCGCGAGGCGGCGGCACGGCTGGAGATCGACTACCATCCCGCACCGGGCATCCTCACCCTCGACCATGCCGTCGCGATGACGAGCTTCCACGAGGCAGCCCGCATCTGCGAGCGTGGGAAGGTCGCCGCGGCCATCGGCGAGGATGCGGACCGCTTTTCCGGCTCCTTCCTCATCCCCCCGCAGCAGTCTCCCCTCGCCGGTCCGCCCGAAATCCGCATCGCGCCGATCCTAGGCGGCCGCGGCTACTCGGTGAGAGCCCGAGCCCTCTCCCCCTCCCTGCTCCGGACCGCCGTGGCCCGGACCGCCGACATCCCCGAATCGGAAGTGCAGATCGAGCCCATCCCCCTCGCCGGAGCGACCGATGCGATGGAGCAGGAGCCCGTGCGCCTCGCCATGCTCGCGACCCGGGCGGCGATGTCCTGTGGCACTGCCGTGGTCCTCAAGGTCTCGAGTCCCGACTCTCCCCTCGTGCGCGGGCAGCGGCATCCGGTGAAGGCCGAGTTCGACGTGGCCTGCGATGCGGAAGGCCGCATCTCCGCGCTCGACCTGAAGCTGCTGGTCGACGGGGGCTTCTACGCGACCGACTCGGCCACGGCCATGGACCGGGCCGCCCTCCATGCCGACTCCGTCTACGGCATCCCGAACCTCCGCATCGCCTCGCAGCTCTGCCGCACCCACCGCATCGTCTCCTCCTCCCTTCCCGCCGAAGGCTCCGCCCAGGGGGCCTGGGCGATGGAGGAGATCCTCCGCCGCGTCGCCGCCAGGACGGGCCAGCCCGTCCATCTCGTGCGCGAACGGAACTTCTACCGGGAAGGGACCGAACCCAAGACGGCACCCTACGGCCAGCCGATCCAGGCCGCCGCCATCGCCCGCGTCTGGCAGCAGGCTCTGCGCCGCAGCGACCACGGGCGCCGCACCTCCGCCCTGGAGAAATGGAACCGCCGCAACCCCTCCTGCAAGCGCGGCCTCGCCATCGTCGCCGCGAAGTTCGGGCTCGGCGACCCTCGTCCCGAACGCGACGCCGCCGCCGTCCTCGTCCAGATCCTCGCCGACGGTTCCGTCCTCGTGCGCATCGGCCTCATCGACGTCAACGACGGCTTCCGCGCCCAGATCCGCGAGGAGGTCGCCGTCCGGCTCGGGATCGAGGAGGAGGCGATCCGCGTCGTCCTGAACGATTTCGACGTGCTCCCCCGCTCCACCCCGGTGATCGGGACCGATGCCGCCGGACTCGTCCTGCGCGCCCTCGCCGACGCCTGCGGACAGCTTCAGGGCCGCCTCCGCGAAGTCGCCCTGCAGATCTTCGCCGCCCGCGGACAGACGGAAGTCGAGATGGAGGCGATCCGTTTCCAGGATGGCCTCGTCGGCCAGGAAATCTCGCCCCACAGCCCGCTCCATTTCCGCGAAGTGGTCGAAGGCGCTTGGCGGAAGCGGGTCAACCTCGTCGAGACGGGCTATCACCGCACGCCGAACCTCTGGTGGGACCACGAGCTGGGAGCGGGATGGCCGTTCTCCGCCTTCACCTACGCCGCCGCCGCCGCCGAGGTGCAGATCGACGCCTTCACGGGAGAGGTCCAGATCCTGCGCGTCGACCTCGTCCACGAAGGCTCGCCTTCCCCCAGCCAGGGGGACCGCGACTTCGCCCAGCTGATGCGCTCCTTCACGCTTGGGACGGGCTGGCTGCTCTCCGAAACCGTGCCCTATCCGGAAAGCGAAAACCCGCCCCCCGTCCACGTCGCCGAGGGAGTTCCCGGCTTCGCCGACGCCCCTTTCCAAGTGTTCACCGACCGGCTCCGCCCCCTTGGCGATCCGGTCTCGATCCCCGGAGACCCCTGCGCGGAGGCTCCCGTGCTGCTCGCCGCAGCTGTGCGCGAGGCCGTCTGGGACGCCCTGAAGGCCTTCGGCCTGAAAGCGGAATCGGACATCGTGCTGCCCCTGCCCTCGACGCCGCCCGCCGTCCTCGCGACCCTGCGGGAGATCAGCATGAGGAACCGAGAAGCTGGGTAGTTTATCCCATACTCCTCCTCATCCTCCTACTCTTACTCAGATCGCACTGCCTCTGGAGTTTCGAGTAAGAGCAGGAGGATGAGGAGGAGTAGGAGCGAAGAGGCCCGCACCGGCGTTGCGGCCATCCCTGAATCCCGAAAAATACACCTTGTCAGAACGGCTTGATCTTCCATA
>CAYSZN010000230.1:0-6402 GCA_964435425.1 uncultured Akkermansia sp.
GCGATTCCTCGTTCTCGTCCTCATCCGATAGTGGCGGTTCGTCGGGTGGAGGAGGAGGCGGCGGGGGTGGGGGAGGATGGTGAGGGGGCGGCTCCGCCGCCAGTAAAAGGTGAATCGGAGCGTAGCGGAGATAGACGGAGTGAAACGAAGTCAAAGGTCTAGGAGGCCCAAGGAAGGAGGCTTGCCAAGCCTCCCCCACTCGTATGGCCGCCCGAGGTTCCGCCGAGGCTTGGCAAGCCTCGTTCCTTGTGTGGCACGCGCTGCAATGATCAAAGATACGGCCCCAGCTTCTCCCTGACGTCGTCCTCGAACTTGCGTATGAACCCGAGAGTGTAGTCGAGGATGTCGAGTCCGGGATCGTGCGCCAGCGGGGAGAGGTCCATGCCGTAGATGAGCATGTCGGCGTCGTCCACGCTGTGGGAGTCGAAGAAGGTGGCATTGGCGCGGCGGCGGCCGAGGGTGGCGAGATCGTAGCGCTTGCCCCCGGAAATCTGGGAGTCGAAGATGCCGTTCAGCGCGGCGGCGAGGTTCTCGTGTCCGCTGACATTTTGCAGCACTTTGTCCTCGTCGGGCATCCAGTCGAGCCCGCGCCAGACTTCGCAGCCCCAGACGGTCTTCGGTCTGGCTTCGGCGGGCAGTTCGCGGATGGCGCGGATCACGGCCATGACCACACCGATGTGGGAGGCGTGCTTGTCCGCAGGGTTGTGGGTATAGACGATCTCCGGGCGGGTGGCGAGCAGGAGGTTCTTCAGGTCCTCCTTGAGCGATCCGTTGCCGGGATCCTTGGTGACGGAGCTAGGGTGGCCCAGTTGCACCATGGAACCGAACCGACCGACCACGGCAGCCATTTCCTGCTCCTGGATGCGGACCTGCTTCATGTCCTCGTCGCTGAAGCGCTCGTAGGGACCGGTCCGGGCGCTGCCGGCTCCGTCGGTGCAGGTGACGCCGCCGAACCACTGCTCGTCGCTGTGGTAGCATGTCAGGATGCCGTGGAAGGCCATGAACTCGAGATCGTCCTGATGTGCTCCGATGCCCAGATGGGTGGTGCGGGACAGGGCGGTCTCGGTTTCCGTTCCGTCGGGAATGAAAAGGCGGGCCTGGGGATGGGTGAATTGCATGGGGAAAAGTTAGGAAGAAAAGTGGGGCCTACGGAACACGTGGAAGGCACGGAAAACAAGGGGCCGCCGCGAGTTGCCTCGGCGCAAGCCGCCTATTTCCAGCCTATCAACTATCAACTTTCGTCTATCAACTTTTAGGTAGGCTGGCGGCGGCCACGGCCTGGCCGTGGCGCTTGTCCTGCTCGTTGGGCGTGCGGAGCTGGATCTGGCGATGCAGTTCCGGGAACTCGTCGGCCAACACTTGGGCGGCTTTTTCGAGGATCAGCTCGCCGCCCCGGCCGCTGGTGACGCGACCGAGGATGAGCAGGTTTCTCAGCTCGTAGAAGGTCGCGTAGTGGGCGATGGCGTAGCCGAAGCACACGCCGATGGTCTCGTAGATGGCGGCGGCGCGTTCGTCGCCTGCGGCCATGAGCGTCTGCACCTCGATCAGTTGCTCGGCGAAGGGCATTCCCTCGGGCACTTCGATCCCGGCGAGGGGGATGAGCCGGGCCACGCCCTGCTGGGAGAAATACTGCACCCCACAGCCGATGTCGCCCGACCATTCGTCCAGCGGGGCGTCGTCGCGGTAGTCGATGGGGGCGAAGGCCAGTTCGTTCAGCCAGGGTAGGATGTGGCCGTCGGGATTGACGTAGCCTCCGGCGAGGCTGGTGCCCATGGAGATGCCCAGCACGGCGTTGTCGTTCATCGACATGGAGCCCGCGAGGGCGGTGACCTCTCCGTCGTTGACCACCTCGAAGGGGACGTCGTTCCACTCCCGTTTCAGGTCGAAGAAGATGCGGCGCACGCGCTGCTCGAAATCGGCCTCGGACACCCCGCGGAAGAGGGAGGCGGCCCGGACTTCGTTGTTGACGTAGACGCCGGCCGCGCTACCGCCGATGGCATCCACCCGGGGGAGCTTGGCCGCGGCGCGGCGCAGGGTGTCGTTGATGCCGTCGTAGTGGTATTGCGGATCGCTTTGGAAATAGGGGTCCCACACGACTTCCTCGGAGAAGACCACCTCGCCGTCGATCACCGCCGCGCATTTGCGGTCGCTGCCGCCGAGGTCGAAGCCGATGCGGCAGCCTTCCAGATTCCGGCCCAGCGGCATGGAGCTTTCGCGGCCCGCCGGCACGTCGGCGATGTCGCAGGATTCCACGACCATGGGATGGCCGTAGATCTTCTGTCCCATGAAGCCGTGATCGAAGGCGCGCGCGCCCTCCGGGCTGTAGATGCTGCGCACCATGTCCGCGATGGCCGGATCGCCGCCGATCAGGATGCGGTAGCCGCCGCGCTGCCAGAGCAGGAATTTGATCAGGCGCTCCACGATCTTGCGATTGAGCACGGCATTTTCCCCGGTATGCGGGAGCACGTCGAGGTCAAAGCGGGAAACCGTGCCGTCGGCGCGGACCAAGGCGATGGCCAGAGGATGGGAGCCGGCATCCTCGCGGACGAGACGGGCATACTCGCGGTGCCAGAGCACAGCGGGCTGGAAACCGGGATCGAGCGGCGGACGATGTTTGGGGGCAATCTGCATGGCGTATGGTTGAAACAAGGGCACTGTGGCACGGGAACGGCAAAGTGCATGGCTCTTTGCTCGGAATGGGGTGGGTTCCTCCGCTTCGCGGACTCATCCCCGGCTCATTTCTGGCATCCCTCCGGGACGCTTCGCAAGCGGACGGCCCCCAACTCATCATTGGTCGAGAGGCATCGCATCGATGACTGCTTGGACATTCACCGCAGTCAGGGTGGAAACGAGCGTGGCGTAGAAGATGATCAGCGTCGCCGCGGAGTGCGCCCAGACCTGTCGTTTGTGGTAGTAATGACGCTGCGACCAAACCGAAATCCAAGAGGCGATGATTGCCATGAGGACGAGGATGCCGAGCCAAAAGGAGACGGCGGGAGGAAGCGGGTCGGCATCGAAGCGGAAGATTTTGTCACCGGGATGCCAAGTGCTCGTGACGAGATAGTAGATCCACAAAATACTGTTGAGCACCAGATAGAAGACACTGTAGATCAGGATGTGGGTCTCGTGCATCGGGTGCTTCCGGGAAAGTCCCGCCGCCATCGCGAGGCCTCCGGCCAGCAGGATCAGAGCGAGTTGGTTGAAGTTCCAGATCAGCATGGCGAAGGTTCTGTCATATCAGGCCGGGATCACGGAGGCAAGCCTTGTCTCTCGCGATGTCTTGCCTGGCGGGTCAAGGAGGGGGACTTTCCCAAGTCCCCCTCCACTGGCATGGTCTCGCCCGAACTTCCGACGGGACTTGGAAAGTCCCGCTCCTTGCGGTCGGAGCGCCGCGTCCAAGGGTCAGACGGCCTTGAAGCTCAGGATGAATGCCTCCGCTTTCATCCGCAGGATCGACAGGAGCTTGGCGGTGCAGACCAGCGACTCGTATTCGCCGCGCTCCGCGTCGCTGAGGACGCCTTCGTTGGCTTTTTCCGCCAGAGCCTCCATGCGGGACAGCCGCTCCGGGTTGGGCGGAATGTTCACCAAGCGCCGCGCTCCTTCCTCCGTGAAGATGGGGGCGCTGGGATCGAGCGCTTGTTCGAGTTCGGCGAAGACATTCATGGCATGGGGAGCATACGGGTTCCGGGGCGGGGTGACAAGCCTTCCTCTAGCTATTCCCCCCCTCCCAGTCATCCTGCCCGCGCTCGCCTACATCAAGACCGCCCTCGACCGCCGCAAGCCCGCCGAGGAGGCCGGGCATCCCCTGGCCGAACGCAGCGACAATCCCCGGGAATTCCCCGCCGCGATCCGGGAGCTGCTCCTGCAACCCGCCTCGGCGGTCGTCCGTCCCGTGGAGTGCTCCCATCCTCTCGTCGATGCCGTCTGCCTGCCCAGCGAGCGAGGCATCGTGATCCCCCTCGCCAACTACACGCTCGAACCCATCGGGCGGCTCGAACTCCACATCCGTACCGACCGGAAGATCCGCTCCGTCGAAACATCCGTCCTCGGAGAGCTGGATTTCCGTCAGGACGAAGCCGTGACCGTGAGCCTGCCGCTCGACAGCAACGACTTTCTCATGCTGTGGTTCGAGTGAGGTGGGTGATGGGAATCCGTGTTTTCCAACCGCTCGTTTCGGAAAGACCCCGGCCCACTTCTCTGTTTTGCCTCACTCTGTCGGGGAAGCAGGGTAATCACCGTGAGTTGCCTCGACATTATCAGTCCGCCGGCCAGTACACTTTCGTCAGAGGGAGCAAGCCGCGACCTTCGGCATCGAAGGCCTCATAATGCGTTTCAATCAATCGAGCCAGATCGTCCAAATCCATCAGACTCACCGGTACGGTTGCCCGCTCGGATTCGTAACGCGCTTCACGGGTAAACCCTCCAGTGGAAAGATAGATACCCCTGTCGCCCGAGCGCAGCGCTCCTAAGAAGCTCCGCACCTCCTGCGCGCCGATCACAGTATTCTTGCGGTGCTTCACTTCGCATTTGATACGCGGCTCCTGAAGACCAAGCCCATCGGGCGACGCCAGCACATCGACACCCCGGTCCGGTCCCTTCGCGCTGACCCTCGTGCGGAATCCCATCGCGCGTAGCACCGCTGCAAGCAGCTCCTCCATCTCTCCATCGTCCAGTCCGACCACCCTGTCTTTGAGGCGCTCTCTCGCTTCCTCGACCAAGTTCTTTTTCTCCTGAAGGAGTTCCACTTTCACTTCATCTTGGAGATCCTCCGGTTCGGATTTGGGTTTCAAACCCTTCTCCACTGAGATCATCTCCTCCCAAATCTCGTCCGACACCGAGAAGAGCGTCATGATCGACCCCAGACCGTTGCGGGTGCTCAGGCTCAGATCATCCCGGGATATTTTTCCCTTCGCCCACAGTACCTTTCGACGGTGGGGAAGCTCCACGTCCCCCGGAGCGAAAAAATAATCGCTCATGATCTCGCCGATCCAGTAGCGCCTTGTTCCCCGATCATATGTGATCATGCCATCGCCGATCTTCATGACATTCACAATGCGATTCAGCATGCCCGCAGCGGAGGCGGCTTTGTATTTCGAATGTTCGGGATTGCAAAGATGGTACAACTCCCTGATTTGATCCAGACTCTTCCCGGTGAGATCGTCGGGGATTTCGAAGTGAATGCCTACCTGTCCTTCTTCGAACAACTCCAACGCATCTCCTCCCGCTGAGCGGACCATCCAAGCATTTTTCGTAATCATGAATTTTGATGACTGCAGGAACACCCTTTCCTAATCTTTCCGTTCATCCGGTGCCTCGAATCGGGGTCGGTGGGGGCAAGGGGCGATTGTGGTCATCAAAGCGGGAGGATAGGCCGGGTTGGGAGGGAGGGTCAACGATTTTCGGGTGGTTTGTTTCACAACGTTCCATGGAATATGGAGAACAGAGTCAGTCAACTTCAAATAACGGCTGATCCTTTCGCGGCATCCGATCCGAATGCCGAACCCTGCTTGCGGTCTGCCCCCGATCTCGCCGCTTGCCGGATCGCTGCGCATGGCCCGTCCTGCCATATCGAGTTCCGGAACTTGCGGCTGGCCGTGAACGCGCCAGAGTGTCCAGCGTGATGCCGTCCTCCAAGCATGAACCTCGACCGGGCGGGATGGGCGTGTCGCTGCTCGCTCCCATTCTGTTCGCCAACCTCCTGCCCGCTGTGGGGGTCGTATTCTTCCAATGGCGTATCTTCGACGTCGTCTTCGTCTACTGGCTGGAGAACGCGGTCATCGGATTCTTCAACGTCGTCAAGATCCTGTCCTGCCGTCCCGATCCCGATGTGCTGAATCCTCCCGCCTCCACCGGAGGCAGGTCTCCCGTGGCTCCGGGCAGCCGGGTGGGCACGGCCTTCCTCTTCGTCGTCCACTACGGGATGTTCACCTCCATCCATGGGGCCTTTCTGGGGATTCTGTTCAAGGAGCCCGGACAGGTCAGCTCGCCGGCGGGCCTGTCCCTCTTCGACAGCCTGCCACCGACAGTCTGGCTGTCCGTCCCGGCGATCATGGCCAGCCATCTCTACGCGCTGGCCGCCGACTTCTACCTGCGAGGCGAATACCGGCGCAGGACGCCGCGCATGCAGATGGGCGAGCCCTACGGGCGCGTCGTCGTGCTGCACGTGGCGATCCTGGCCTCGGGACTCTTGATCGTGAGGCTGCAGGGACAGCTCGTCGCCCTGCTCGTCCTCATCGCCGGAAAGACCTGGCTGGAGTACAGGCTCGCCCGGAGAGCCCGGCTCAAGGCGCCGTGAGATGTTCTCCCGACGGCACTTCGCGCTTGTGGCGGCGGGGGAGAAATGATGGAATGCCTGCCATGCACACCATCGAAGGGCAAGGAAAGCCGAGGCTCCGCAACGTG
>CAYSZN010000231.1:0-6391 GCA_964435425.1 uncultured Akkermansia sp.
AAGAGTAAGGAGTAGGGAGTAAGAGTAGGAGGCTTCAATACACCCCCTCGATCACCTTCCCGGTCAGCGCACCGAAAGGCCGGACATCGCCGACGCCGTCCCAGGGATACTTCTCATGCGGCTTGCGGCGGATGGCTTCGTCGCGTTCGAGGAAGCGGGGCATGAAGAACTCGTGCGACAGGGTCGTGAGCTCGACCCGACCGTATTCGCCGTAGTCCTTGGTGATCTCGGTCTTCTCGGGATCGACGATGCGCAAGACGGCGCGGGGCTGGGGGGCGTAGTAGGTGACGCTGTAGCCGTTGGCCTTCAGTTCGCGCGGGAGGGAGACGGCGAGGCCCATGAGGGTGTTGCCGTAGGTGGGAACGAACTGTGCCTTGTCCTCGAGCACCTCCTCCTGGAGGAAACGGACGTATTCAGGCGTCATCGAGGTGCCGCCGCAGAAGCAGCCTTTGATGCCGTGGCCGGGGATGGAGATGCGCTCGCCGATGGAGGCAAGGAGGCGCGGGGTGGTGAAGATGCACTGGATGTCGCGGTGCTTGATGATCTCGACGGCCTGCTCCATGACATGGGCCTGGTAGCGCTCGGCCTCGTCGTAGGCCTTGCGGGCGATCACTTTCTTCACCCAGCGGGGGTCGCAGTCGACGTGGTAGCAGCTCCCGCCGCGGTAGTTGGCGAGGTGCTCGACGGCGAGGCGGAGGCGGCGGGGGCCGGTCGGGCCGACCATGATCCAGTTGCCGCCTTTGGGAAAGAACTCGTCGTCGAGCTGGTGGGAGAACTGCTCGTAGTCGTGCTTGTAGTCCTCCCAGCCGACGCGCTGCTTGGGCAGGCCGGTGGTGCCGCCGGTCTCGAAGACGTTGAAGGGGCGGCCCTTGTAGGCGTTGGGGACGAAGCGCTCGTTCTTCTCGTCGCGGAGCCATTCGTCCTGGAAATGGGGGAACTTGACGATGTCCTCGTAGCTCCTCACCTCCTCGCGCGGATCCCAGCCGACGCTCCTCTTCCAGTCGAGCCAGAAGGGGCATCCGGTTTCTTCGCTGAAGTGCCACGCCATCATTTCGCGGACACGTTCGTCGAGTTGGGCTTTGGCTTCGTCGGCGGTCATTGGGGGGGGAAGCTGTTTCGCTTTAGCGGTTTGGCTGTTTAGCTGAGAAATAGGCCCTTGCTCACTGCCCGAAGGCGTAGAGGTGGGTCTGGGTCATGATGTAGAGCGTGCCGTTGGCCACGACGCAAGTGGAATAGATCGGGGCTGGGAAGGAGATGTTGGAGATCTCCTCGTACTCCTTTCCGGCCTTAAGGACGACGAGTTCGCCGTCCTCGTTGCCGATGAGGATCTTGCCGTCGACGACGAGGGTGGAGCTCCAGATGTGGGAGAGGGTGTCGTGCTCCCAGTATTTCTCGCCGGTCTCGGCGTCGAGGCAGTAGATGCGACCGGAGTAGTCGGCGACGTAGACGAGGCCGTCGGCGATGGAGGGGGTGGAGATGCTGCGGGCGATCTCCTTGAACTGCCAGACGATGGCGTCCTGTCCGTCGCCTTTCGAGGGGTCGATGCAGGTGATCGCCCCGACGCCCTCGCCGTGCTCGGGGTCCTGGCCGATGACGGCGTAGACCTTGTCGTTGTAGATGACGGGGGAGGAGATGATCTCGGAGGGACCGGGGTAGGTGGCGTACTTGATCGGCTCGCCGTTCTCGTCGAAGCGGTATTCCTTGGGACAGACATCGACCTGCCAGAGGGCCTTCAGCAGGCTGAACTCGTCGTCGCCGTCCTTCTCGACGTCGAATTCGTTGGCGTCGAATCCGTAGACGATGCCGTCGCCGCCGCCGAAGACGACGGTGTCCTTTCCGTTGAGCAGGCCGTGGGCGGAGGAGGACCAGTTGCAGTGCATGGTGCGCTCGCTGATGCCGACGGCTTCCTCCCCGGCCAGTTCGCCGGTCTCCTTGTCGAGGGCGATGAAGACGGGGGCCTGCGGGTTGGGGATGTTGATGTGCGACCAGTCGACGCCGTTCGAGGTGCTGACCCAGATATGCTTGTCGGTGATGGTCACGGTGCTGGAGGTGATGTTGTGCGGGAAGACGCCCAGCTCGGTGCGCATGTCGTAGCCCCAGACGATGTCGGCGGTCTTGTCGTCGGTGGGCAGGGCCTCGACCTGGCCGACCTTCTCGAGCCCGCCGACGAGGTATTTGCCCTCGTCCTGGAAGGGGCCGTCGTTGCCGTCGCTCATGCCGTAGAGGTCGAGGCAGATCAGCTCGCAGCGGTTGGTGACGACGTAGCCGTATTTCCCGTCGATGGCGACGGAGGAGCAGATCCCGAGGAACTCCCAGTCGTTGACCTTGCCAGCGTCGAGCTTCGGCACGGCGAGCTGCCAGAGGAACTCGCCGGTCTTCTCGTCGAAGCACATCACGATGCTGTGGTCGCCGGTGATCGAGGGATCGCGGGGCTTCTCGTTGTTGGTGCCGATGAAGACGCGGCCGTCCTTGACGGTGGCGGTGCCGTAGGACTGCGAACCCATCTCGGTGACCCACTTGAGGCCTTTGGCCCCCTCGGGCTTGCCGTCCTCGCCGACTTCGCCGGGCTCGATGTCGAGGGAGATGCCCTTGGCGGGCGACACCATGTTGCGGGTGCCATCGCGGCCCCAGGTGGGCCATTCGCCGCCGCCGTCGGCGGGATTGGCGTCGGCGCACACCGGCAGGGCGGCGAGCAGGAGCAGGGAAAGCGTGTGGGAGATTGCCTTTTTCATAGCGCTGGGAAAACGGGGGGGCGGCGGGAGGAGCGGATCAGGGCTGGTTGGGAGTGACGGACAGGTTGTCGACGTAGACGCTCTTCATGCTCTGGGGGGAGAAGCCGAAGATCCCTGGGCAGCCTTGCTTGTGGGCATCCTTGTGGTGGTACTCGATGGTCCAAGCCTCCGGTTCGGGGTCGCCCTTGGGCCAGGCCTTGCCCCGCACGACTCCGCTGCCGTCCTCGGCGATGTCCACGCGGGTCTTGAGGGTGTACCACTTGTTCGCCGAGATGGGGAATGGCTGCGTCAGCCAGACGCGCTCCTGATTCGAGCTGACCTCGATGACGTTGGAGTTGCCGACGAGGGAGATGATGTAGCGCTGGTTGATCAGGCCGACGACGGACTTGGTGCGGCGGTTGCCGTCGGTCATCAAGTCGGCCTGCACGGTGTAGCCGGAGGACTCGGGCGACCCGATGAAGGTGAGGGAGCGCTGGAAGAGGACGCGGTCGAGCGTCTTGGTCAGCACCTTGTTCCCCTCCAGCTCGCGGATGTCGAACTTGAGCCGTGCGCCGATCCAGGAGAGCGGCGGAAAGGCGAAGCCCTCCTCACCGATCTTGGCGTCCTCGAAGTCCACGGTGAAGGGGATCTTCGGAGCGACCCGGCCGCGCAGGATGCCGGAGAGCCCGTCTGCGGTGACCTTCCAGGCACCGGCGGAATCCTTCGCGTCTGCGGCGGCGGAGATCGTGTTGCCGTCGAAGGAGGCGTCCATCGTGGACTTCACCCGCGCGGTCGGCGGGATGAACGTTTCCCAAGTGGTCTTCTCGTCGTCCTTGATCTGGCGGACGACATTGCCGTTCTTGTCGGCGACGAAGATACGGACCGGAGCCGAGTCGCCTCCGACGAGGAGCACGTCGGAGGGGACGGGCATCAGCTTCGCCGGCTCGCCGGGCTCGGGCTGAGGATCGGCGGGGGCCTCGCCGTAGGCGATGCCGGCGTTCTTGATCTCGAAGGCGTAGAGCTTCGCCGTGGTGTGGACGTAGACGCGGCCGTTGCAGATCGCGGGGGAGCCGATCCCGTTGCCCTTGAGCTTGATCGAGTGCTCGATCACCGGCTTGTCCCCCGTGACGTTGATCACGAAGAAATCCCCCGGCTGGGTCGGGATGTAGAGCCGCCCGTCGGCATAGAGGGGCGAGGCGTGGAGCTGGGAGTTCACCAGCTTCTCCTCCCAGAGGATTTTGCCGGTGGACGCATCGATGCAGACGAGGACGCCGATTTTCAGCATCTGGTAGATTTTTCCGTCGTGCAGCACGGGCGAGCTCGTGAACATCTCCAGAGGGAGACGCCATGCCTCCGTCGTCATCGGCACTTTCGGAGCCCCGCCCTGTTCGGGATCGACCTCGCCCTCGATCTTGTCGAGATCGGCGGGGAGGCGGACGGCATACGCCTGACCCGTCTCGGTGGTGTCGATGTTCTCGGTCCCGTGGATGATATAGGCGGTGTCGCCGATGACCAGAGGGGACATGTTGATCCCTCCGACGGTCGCCTGGAAGCGCCACAGTGGCGTGCCGTCCTTCGCGTTCACGCACACGAGGTTGCCGCAGCCCGTCCCCGCGTAGAAGACGCGCCGGCCTTGGCGGGTCTCCAGCAAGGGGGTGCTGAAGGACGAATCCTTCAGGAAGGGCGCTCCGACGCCGGGTGTCGAGGACCAGACCAGCTCGCCGGTTTTCTTGTCGAAGGCGAGAAAGCGGTCCTTCGCCGGGCCATCCGCGCCCCAGTAGCTCGTCACGGCGTGGATGATGACGATGTCGCCGTCGATCACGGGCGCGCCCGCGCGGGCGTTCGGGAAAGTGAGGCGACCGAAGCGCTCCATCGCCGAGATCCGCCACACGATGTCGCCGTCCTTCGAGTAGCAGGTCACGATCCCGTGCGCCGTGGCGGCGATCACGTTCTCGGTCTCCGTATCGACCGCGACCGAACCGATCGTGTAGCGGTCGTAGACCGTGTCGGACATGAAATCGTGGGTGGTGCGCTCCCAGAGGACCTTGCCGGTGGACTCCTCGCGGGCCTGCACGACTTCGACCAGATCGGGGCCTTTGCCGCGATAGCCCCAGGAGTAGAGGCGTCCGTTGTAGATCACAGGGGCGCCCTGCGAGGCGATCTCGTCGGTCCAGACCGGCTCGGGGTTGAACTGGTAGTCCTTGTAGCTCTCAAGGCTGACTCCGGTCTGGAGCGGCCCGCGCCAACTGGACCAGTTTCCATTCCCGAGCCGGGAATCCTGCGAAATTAGGGGCGAAGCGAAGGCCAGACCGAGGCCGCAGACACACAGGAGAGATCTCATAACGGGGGCAGGGAGAATGCGTTTGGAAGAGTAGGGGCGTCCCGTCGGGAAGCAAAAGGATTTTGGCGTATCGAGGATTGAATAAGCGGATCTTATGGGGAGAGGGAGAATTTGTCTCGGAAAGCGAAGATTGGGGCGAAAGTAAAGGAGTTTGATAAGTTGGGATAATTTCCAACCGGGGCAAGTATGGCTGCCGACGCAGGATCTATCGCGAAGCCGCCTCGAGAAAGTCGATATAGACGGGCTTCAGCGCATAGGGAGCGGCGGCGGCCACGGCGCGGACGAAGCCGAATTCCTCGGCGACGCCGACGGACAGGGATGCGGCTTCGGGGCGATCCTCGCCCTCGTGCCAGATGCGGCCCTCCAGCATGGTTTTCGTTTCCCCACCCGCTTCGGGGGCAGGCGAGGAGCGGAGCTCGAGCCAGACCTTGCGCCCGCTCTCCCACTCCCAGGGAACCGAGGCGAGCGAGATTTCGCCCGCCGCGACGATCTCCAGCTTCCTCTCCAAGGGGATGGCGCGGAACCAATAGGGGCCGCCCGCGACGAGACCGACGGCGAACCTCGGCGCGACGCGGCGGGTCCGTTCACCCCACATCCGTGCGCTCACCATCCCACCACCCGCCATCAGCGTGTTCCAGACGAGCTGCCCCTCGGCCATCGGTTCGGGCGGAAGCTCCAGCGCCGTTGCTCCCTCCAAGGCGACGAGGCGGAAAATTCCCTGGCTCGCGCGCCAGCCGGGCAGGGGACCGTCCGCGGGCAAGGTCGAGATGTCGAGGCGATGGGCCCGGGGAGGTGCGGCGTCCTGTCGGGCAGGAGCCGCGGCCTCTCCGCCGCCCTTGTCCTTCCGGGGCCTCCCGCCGGACCAGATGGCGAACACGAGGATCAGGATCACGGCGAAGGGTCCGGTGGCGGAGAGGAGCGTGCGGGATCGTGGCATCTCGAAAAGGGTATCGGTAGGCGACGGAGGGAGCGCTTGGCAACGGCGCATTCGGTTCCCCCTCGCCTCCGCAAGGAATCGATGTCACAATAAGGGAGGAAAGGTGCCAATCCAAGGAGGAGGCAATGCAGCTTTTGAACATCGACGAGGATCGCGACCCATGCGGGCGGCCCGCCCCGGAAGGGGAGGACTTCGCCGTTCTCGTCCGCGCGCATCACCGCGACCTGCTCGTCTACGCCGTCGCCCTGACCCGCGACGCTGCGACGGCGCGCGATATTGTGCAGGAGGCCTTCATCGTCGCCTACCAGAAGCGGGACGTCTTCGACGTCACCCGGGACTTCGGCACCTGGATGCGCGGCATCGTGCGGAACAAGTGGCGCGAATGGCTGAGGAAAAACCGCC
>CAYSZN010000232.1:0-6347 GCA_964435425.1 uncultured Akkermansia sp.
GAAATCGTCGCGGAAGACGAAAGGCAGCTCCTCGGCGGCGAGGAGGGGGCCAAGGACGAAGGGGAGCAGGAGCAGGGGGAGTTTCCGCATCGGGGAAGTTGGCACGGAATGGCGGATGCGCCAGTCGGAGACGAGGGGAGCGCGGGCACTCCTGCCCGCTGCGGAGGATGGGCCGGGCTCGATGCGGACAAGAGTGTCCGCGCTCCCTTGAGCCACGTGCCGTAGCCGGATCAACGCTCCGCCGGAGGCAGGCCCTCCTGCGTCCGCCGACGCTGCTTCGCAAGTTTCGCCGCCCATGTCCGGCAGGTGAACACGAGGAGCAGACCTGCGGCAAAGGTCAGCAGATCTCCGGTAAACTCATAGAAGACATGCCCTTCCTCGTCGGTCGTGCCGAAGGGGAAGGAGCGGATGACGACGAAATGGTGGATACAGTTGAAGACTTCCGCGAACGAGGAAAGGGCGAACCAGAGACCGATCCCGAGGAAGGCGGTGGAATGGAGCTGCTCCTCGGTGACTCCCTCGAGGCGGACAGCTTCCTCCTTCCGCCCGGCGAGGAGGCGGGAAAGCGGTCGCGCGAGGAACCAGAGCAGGCCCCCGACAACGAGGGAAAGCAACGCCGTGATATAGACCGCATAGTCCGAAATCGAAACGTCTGGAGAGAAGAGGCATCCAAGGGTCTGCACCAGCCCCGTCAATCCCATGCTCAACGAGTAGAGACGGAGGAGGATGGCAGCGAGGGAGGAGACGGGCATGTCCGTGTTGTAGGGGTTTCGGCCAGACGAGTCAAACGCGAAGGAACATGGAACCGACAAGCGGAGCCGGGACCGACGCCTCGGAACCTTTGCAGGTTCCACTACTTTTCGCCAGAGTAGCGGAACTGGAGCCGGACAAACCCACGTCTTGACGGAAGACTCCCGACGGTGAATTTCCCCGAAAGCTTCCCCTTGGAAAGCGCGTCCGACCGCTTACCTTCTCCGTCTCCATGGACTGCGCCCAGCGAAACCTTGTGAACGCCCTTCTCGACTCCTACCACGAGGTCGGGGGGATCAACCGCATCGACAGCGCCAACCTGCCGTCGAAAGGGACGGTCACGTCTGTCTGCGAGCAGTTGCTGCAGCTTCTCTTCCCCGGCTACCACGGCGAGGAGCCGATCCCGTCGGACGAGCTCGAGCCGATCACGAGCGAGCGCATCGCCACGCTCGTCGAGACCCTCAAGGTCGAGGTGGCGAAGACCCTGCGCCTCCGCGACGACGAGACCGGCGAGCACCACAACGGCCACGGGCAGCAGGCCCGCGAGCTGGTCTGCGAATTCCTCGGCAAGCTCCCGCGCATCCGCACCCTGCTCCAGAGCGACGTCGAGGCGGCCTACGAGGGCGATCCGGCGGCAAAGAACTTCGACGAGATCATCCTCGCCTATCCCTGCATCGAGGCCATCGCGATCCAGCGCTGCGCCCACTGCCTCTACGAGCTGGACGTGCCGCTGATCCCCCGGATCATGACGGAGTATGCCCACAACCTGACCGGCATCGACATCCATCCCGGAGCACGGATCGGATCGCACTTCTTCATCGACCACGGCACCGGCGTCGTCATCGGCGAGACCTGCGTGATCGGCAACCACGTGAAGCTCTACCACGGCGTCACCCTCGGCGCGCGCAACTTCCCCAAGGACGAGAACGGCCGCATCGTGAAGGGCAACAAGCGTCATCCGAACGTCGAGGACCATGTCGTGATCTATCCACACGCCACCGTGCTCGGAGGAAAGACGACGATCGGGGCGCGATCCACCATCGGGGCGAACGTCTTCCTCCGCGAGAGCGTGCCGCCGGACTCCTTCGTCACGAACGCGGGCGAGGAGCTCTCCCTCCTGAACAAGGTCACCGGCGAGACGGTCGAGCCCATCCTCGCCGCGGCCGATTCCTGAGGACATGCCGGAGCCGGAGCATCCCAGCGAAGCCCCCGCACGCCCTTGGGCGCACCCACGCTCTGGCCGCGACGCGGCCCTCTCCCTTGTCGCCGCCGACCTCTGCCGCGAGCACGGCCTCGAGGCCCTCGCCCAGGCGGTGACGGTCTCATGGAATTCCCGCATGCGCACGGCGGCGGGCCGCGCCCAGGCGAAGGGCTGGTCCATCGAGCTGAATCCCCGCCTCCAGGATCTCCCCGAGGAAGTCCGCGATGCCGAGCTGCGCGCCACCTTCCTTCACGAGCTCGCCCACCTCGTCGCCTTCGCCCGCGCCGGAAGGCGGCGCATCGCTCCGCACGGTCCCGAATGGCGCGAGGCCTGCCGCGACCTCGGCATCCCCGGCGAGGACCGCTGCCACGCTCTCGACTTCCAGCCGAGGCGCCTCGAGCGGAAATACGCCTACGCCTGCCCGCATTGCGAGGCGGTGATCCATCGGGTGCGCCGCATCCGGCGCCGGGTCGCCTGCCTCCCCTGCTGCCGCCGCCATGCCGGAGGGAGGTTCGACGCCCGCTTCCAACTGAGAGAGTCGAAGCTCGCCTGAGCGCCTGCTACCACGAGGCCCATTCCAGCAAAGATGGGACTGAAAGGCGGATGAACCGTCCCCGTGAGCCGCTGCGAAGCTTCGGGGATAGGGGTAGGGACGGCGAATGGTGTGTGCCATCCCTCCCTCCGAACCGGACTGTCTGCTCTCCAGCCAGCCAATGGCTCCTCGCAGGAAACTCCGCTGTTCCTCGCGGGTCCGTTCCAGGTTGAACCGCCCGAAATCCTCGAAGTAGCCCTATTGGAATGCCCCTCCCTCCCTTGAAAACCCACTCTCCCGGCGCTATCCCTTTCCATTCCCCATGTCCGAAGAACCCTCCGAACCCACCCCCGACAACCCCACCGCCCTCCTCACCTTCGAGGAGTCCCGCGTCCTCGGCTGCCTGCTCGAGAAGGAGGCGACCACGCCCGACCAGTATCCGTTGACCTTCAACAGCCTCCACTCCGCCTGCAACCAGTCGAGCAACCGCGAGCCGGTCGTCGACTTCGGCACCGACACGGTCGAGGAGGCGATGGAGGGCCTGCGCTACAAGAAGCTCTCCATCCTCGTCCACCAGGCCGGGGCGCGGGTGCCGAAGTGCAAGCACACCATCGAGAACAAGTATCCCTACCTGACGAAAGGCCAGCAGGCGCTGCTCTGCGTCCTCCTCCTGCGTGGCCCGCAGACGGTGGGCGAGCTGCGCCAGCGCACCGAGCGGATGCACCCCTTCGCCGATCTCGACCGCGTCCAGCGCGTCCTCGACGAAATGGCCGCCCACACGCCCGAACCGATCGTGAAGCTCATCCCCGCCGGAGGCGGTCGCCGCGTCGCGACCTACATGCACACCCTCTGCGGCGGCGATATCCCCGCCTCCGCTGCCGTTTCCGAAACCTCCCGCGCCGAAGCCCCCGCCGCGGGCTGGCGCACGGAGATGGAGGAGGAGATCGCCTCGCTGAAGGAGGAGGTGTCCTCGCTCCGCTCCGAACTCGAATCCATCAAATCCAACCTCGGCCTTTGAAACCATGAAGAAATCCCCACTCGTCCTCGCCTTCTTTGTCGCTTTGTCAGTCTCCTCCTTCGCCCAGGAGCGCACGCCCCTCTGGTCCGAGGGCAAGACGCCCTACGCCCTTCCCGTCGATGCCGAGACTGGCTCGCCCTCGCTCCAGCTCTATCCGACGAAGGGGAAGGAAGGCCACACCGGCGCAGCGGTGGTGATCTGCCCCGGTGGTGGCTACGGCGGATTGGCAAAGGACCACGAGGGACACCAGCCTGCCCAGTGGTTCAACGGGCAAGGAGTCTCCGCCTTCGTCCTCCACTACCGTCTCGGCAGCCAAGGACATCACTATCCGACCCAGCTCGCCGATGTGCAGCGTGCGATCCGCTGGGTGCGCGCCCACGCCGCCGACTACAGCATCGACCCGAACCGCATCGCGGTGATGGGCTTCTCCGCCGGAGGCCACCTCGCGAGCATGGCCGCGACGCTGTTCGAGGAAACGGCCTACGAGCCCTCCGACGCCATCGACGAGGCCAGCGCCCGGCCCGACTTCGCCATCCTCTGCTATCCGGTGATCAGCCTCGACCGGGCCGTGACCCACGGTGGTTCGCGCAAGAACCTCCTCGGCCCCGGGCGGGAGGGAGACGACGAATGGGCGAAGAAGCTCTCCTCCGATCTCAACGTCACCGAGAGGACTCCGCCCACCTTCCTCTTCCAGACCGACGCCGACACCGCTGTGCCTGCGGAGAACGCGGTGCGCTTCTACCTTGCGCTCCGCGCGAAGAAAGTGCCTGCCGAGATGCACGTCTACGAGGCCGGCCCCCACGGCGTCGGACTGTATCTCGCCGATCCCGTGCTCGGCACCTGGTCGGGCCATCTCTCCGACTGGCTTCGTTCGCGCTTCTTCTTCGCTCCCGCCCAGCCGCGCGCGGCGGTCTCGGGCGAGGTTCTCCTCGACGGCCAGCCGGTGAGCTGGGGAGCGATTTCCTTCCATCCCGAAAACACCAACCTGCCCGTCACGACCGTGCGTGTGCGCAACGGCAAGTTCTCCGCCAAGGAGGGCGAGGGTCCCATCGAGGGCAAGGCCCTTTTGAAGTTCGAAGGCAGCATCTGGGAGGCGACCGGGTCGGACGAGGACCGCGTCGTGCGGCTCGGATCGCTGAAGCCCGGCGGCGAAGCACTCGCCGTGGAGGTCGGCAATGGTTCGCCGTTGCGTTTCGAATTCTCCTCGCGCTGAGCGTCCGTCGGGATTCGACGAACACGCAGGCACTGGAGGGGCACGCTCCCGCGTGCCCGCCGCCAGGGGTGGACCGCCTCCGCAGCCCCTCAGCCACCTGCCGTTGCTTGGATCGCGTCGGCCACAGTCTTGACGCCGGTGGGCTGATAGGCGTCGAAGGGACCGTCGGCGCCGCCTTTCGGCCAGGTGGCGGGATCGGCGTAGAGGCCGTCGTCCTGGTATTCCTGCTGCAAACGGGCGAGTTCGTCCTTCAGCTCCGCGAACTTGGCGGCGATTTCGGGCTTCTGCGCCTCCTCGGGCGAATGGAGCAGGTTGTGCTGCTCGGTCGGATCGGCGACGAGGTCGAAGAGTTCGTAGGCATCCTGCTTCCAGTAGTGAATGAGCTTGTGGGTGGCGGTGCGCACGCCGCAGTGCGCGGCCGTGTTGTGGTGACCGGGGTCGTGGTAGTAGCGATAGTAGACGGAGGTCCGCCAGTCCGGCGGAGTCTCGCCGCGCAGCAGGGGGGCGAAGGAGCGGCCCTGCATGGAGTCCGGCACCGGCAGCCCGGCGAGGTCGAGGAAGGTGGGGGCGAGGTCGATGTTGGCCACGAAGGCCTCGGGCGCGATGCCCGCCTGGATTCCGGGACCCTTGGCGAGCAGGGGGACGCGCAGGCCGGGCTCGTACATGAAGCGCTTGTCGTAGAGGCCGAGGTCGCCGAGATACCAGCCGTTGTCGGCGGAGTAGATGACGATGGTGTTCTCCGCGAGGCCGCTTTCGTCGAGGTAGTCGAGCACCTTGCCCACGCCGTCGTCCACGCCCTGCACGCAGGCGAGGTAGTCCTGCATGTAGCGCTGGTATTTCCATTTCACGAGTTCCTCGCCGGTGAGCACTCTGCCGTCCACCTCGAGCTCCATCGGCTTCGTCTGCATCCACTGGCGCAGTTCGGGGCCTTTGAGATCCTCGGGCGGGATCAGCTTCAGGTCGCGGCGGGTCAGGTCCCTCGCCACGGTCTGCTCGTTCACTGGCAGCGCGGCGGGGCGGGTGGCGTAGTCGTCCCACAGCGTGTCGGGTTCGGGGATGACCTTGTCCTTGAACTGCTTGATGTGGCGCGTGGCCGGCTCCCAGGCGCGGTGCGGCGCCTTCTGGTGCAGCATCAGGAAGAAGGGCTTGTCCTTGGGGCGGGTGCGGATCCATTCGATGCCGAGTTCGGTGGTGACGTCCGTGCAGTGCCCCTCGATGGTGAGCTTCCTCCCCGCGACGAGGAAGACCGGGTCCCAGTAGGCCCCTTGGCCCGGCAGCACGATCCAGCGGTCGAAGCCGGTGGGGTCGCTCCCGAGGTGCCATTTGCCGATCATGCCGGTGTGGTAGCCGCCCGCCTGGAGGTGCTTCGCGACATGGTCGCGGCTGCCGTCGAAGCGGTTGAAGACCGGCACGCCGTTGCGGTGCGAATACTGCCCGGTGAGCAGGGTGGCGCGGCTTGGCGTGCAGATGGAATTGGTGACGAAGGAGTTCGTGAAACGCGCCCCGCCCGCGGCGAGGCGGTCGATGTGGGGCGTCTCGTTCACCTTCGAGCCGTAGGCCGAGATGGCGTGCTGGGCGTGGTCGTCCGAGAAGATGAAGACGATGTTGGGACGCTCCGCGCGGAGGGAGGCGG
>CAYSZN010000233.1:0-6346 GCA_964435425.1 uncultured Akkermansia sp.
CGTGCTGCCGAAATGGCTCTCCGGCTTCTTCGCTGCCGTCATGGTCGGGGCCATCTTCACCTCCTTCAACTCCGCGCAGAACTCCACCGCCACCCTCTTCTCGCTCGGCGTCTACAAGCAGATCTTCAAGCGCGGCGAGGCCGACGACCGGGCCGTCATCAGAAACGGCAAGCTCGTCGGCACCCTCATCGCGATCTTCTCGATGACCGCGGCCCCCTTCCTCGCCGGGCAGGACAGCCTCTTCGGCTACCTCCAGAAGATGAACGTGCTCTACTTCATCCCCATCTTCGCCGTGGTGCTGGCGGGCTTCCTCTTCAAGCGCGCCGCCGCGCCCGCGGCGAACATCGCGCTGGTCGGCGGCTGTATCATCCTGCTCCTCGGCTACTTCGTCCCGCCCTTCACCGACTGGGCGAAGAAGATCCACGAGTTCCACTTCGCCGGCCTCGTCTTCGCGGCGCTGATGCTCTTCCAGTTCGTCATGAGCAAAGTCCGCCCCCTGCCGCAGCCCTGGGAGCACCACCACAGCGGCGACGTCGACCTCACCCCGTGGCGATGGGCCAAGCCGCTCGCCATCGGTCTCCTTGTCTTCGTGCTGCTCGTCTATCTCGCGTTCGCGGACTTTTCGGTGTTGAAGGGGAAATGAGTCATGGGTCACGGGTCATGGGGAGGAAAGAGGCGAGTTGCCGGGGGGGCGTTCCAAGATGCGCCTCAGCCGAGGCTTGACATAGAGATGGCTTTTTGAGAAATCTGAGGGCGTTGTGAAGTCTGAACTTGATTTGAACAAGTGAACACTTCAAGTTTGATTCGTGCACAATTTTTTGTGAATATAAACAACGTTATGGTGAGGAAATCTGATGCAAGCTGAAGAACTTGGCACGCTACTATGCGAGGCAAAACAGGTGCAAAAATACGTCTGGTTGAAGCATCGATTGGATCGCACTCCGCAGCTTGGTACGTTTACCTTGGATGAATATGGAACGATCGACGTTGCCCTTTACCTCTCGTTTATCAACGATCACGAGGGGTTACTTCAGATTCGTCCCGAAGACGTCGAGTGGGCGCATATTTCGAATCAAGATTACATCCCTGCCATGAAAGCCCGACTCAGCCACGCGGCCGTGACCGCTACGCTGGTTCGGATCAGGTTTTCCGATTTTCTCAAGCGTCAACTTTTCCGTTTCGTTCCACCGATTCTAGATGAAGATGATTGGCATACCGAATTTCACTCAAACTATTCGGCCTTGGGGCATTTCGTACAGGAAGAGACGCTCTTTTCGGATCCTGAAATTTCTCGGGTTCCTATTGGCCAATTGCTAAGCATCGAAAACACGGACATTCGGAGTGATTCTGTGATCCCGCGCGAAGACTTCATCGACTCCTGCTGTGATTGGAATCTTCGGTTCTACCATGAAGATCAGAAGCGACCATAACAAATCGCGTCATGGAAGGGCTTGCCGTCCTCCATGCGCTCTACGTTAGCAAGTAATGCGTCGGTTGAATAAAGAGGAATTTTATGCAATTCGGGGAGTAAATCGAATTTTTTTCTCCGACTCAAGACTCGAAACTGTCGAAGAATTCTGGTCCTACTTCGATAAAATTTCTTCAACCGATTTTCAAGGGTTTGACTGCAGTATCCGCCTGATCAAGCAAGTAGCCAGGTCCGGAGACGGTATCCACGATTTGTATTACCTTGGATGCACAGAGGATCCAGACACCTCCATGGTTCTTGTCGTCGGCATTCAGACAAATGCCGTCGTTGGACATTACTTACTCAACCTGAAACGGGAATGGACCGATCGAAATAGTAAACCATTTGAGTAACAGCGCTTTACAATCGAACTGTCGCTGAGCCGCTATCAAGCCGACGCGCTCAACCTGATACCCGCCCCGTGTCGCTTGACATCCCTAGCTCGGTTCCTTACCCTGATCCCGTGACCCCGCTATCGGGTCGAGCGGCCTCCACGTTCGCCACAAATCACCATGATCCGCACATCTGAACGAGCAGACTACTTCTATGTAATGCTCGACACATGCGATTGCTCCGTGTTGAGACACATCCTTCATCCCGATGCCGATTTCATTTGGATACATTCCCACACGCCTGATCCCGCCCTCAGGTGGTGGGCAGCAGACGTTCCGATTTCGCCGGGCGATATTCTTGAGGGAGCGAGGATTCGAGCAATGGAGTATGATCTCATGATTGACCGCGTGACATTCCTGCAGGAGTTGGACCGCTTCCTTCCCCACGGCATGAGCCTTACGCAGTTGACCAAGCCTGTTCCCAATTCACTGTGGATTCCGTCACTTCCGAAGGACAGGGAGGAAGCGATCCTGATCGAGAACGATATGAAAGTCCGGTTCTACCTTCCACACGCTGGGGAAATCGCTCAATTCTCCGCCACCGATAGAGACCACATCGAGGCAGTTTGCTCTATTCCCGAGATCCAAGACCTGATACTGAATCCAAAAGGCGAATCGGGTCCCCGCGACTGACTGATTTGACTCAGCCAGCCACGGGTCCCACACCACCCTGCGTACGGCTCCGTACAGGGCGGTTCCAATCAGACACGGGCTTTCGGCCCGTAGTGAAGAACGATCCAGATCGCTCTCATATCCGCCCCCCCTGTCCCTCACCAACGGTTGTTCAGGTTCGCACAATCGAGTTCTGGCTCATCCTCCAATAGCCTTTTCGGCTGCGCGTCGCCAGGTGAACCCCTGCCCGGATTGATTCCCAACGTCAACAGGTTCGGCGATGCGTGCGCGGTTCCGATCACACCCTCCGCAGCAGCACGCCCGCCCACGCACAAGCGAGTCCGGCGAAGGCGAACCAGTGCAGAACAGGACGATGGCGGGAGACGGGGGCCAGTCCCTCCCTGACCGCGTCGGACCGATAGGCCTCCAAACTCTCCAAGGCCGGGGGCAGTCCTTGGGAAAGGCGATACTCGATAGGGTAGCCGGCGGTGTGGTGCCGCACCGTCAGCTTGTCCGAGCCGCGGTCGTGCAGGCGCAGGCCGAGGGTGCGCGCTCCCTCCGTTCCGACGACTGCCCGGTAGCGGCCCAGCCCCACCTCCTCCACGGCCACGGGGCGGGTCCGGCCCTGATCGTCCAGCACCGAGGCCTCCCACTCGACGCCGGAAACCGGGGTCCCGTCGGGATCGGTCCGGGAAAGGTCAATGCGCCATTCCTCCCCGACGAGGGTGGAGACGGTCGATAGCCCCTCGCTGTCGGACTTCCGCACCAGTCCCCGGAAGACCTGCGCCCAGAACTTGCCGCAGTCGCTCCACGCGAGCCATTCGCCTCCCCATTTCTCGGTGAGATCGGAGGTGTAGGCCAGCCCCATCCCCAGACCGAACCTCGACACCGCCAGCAGCGGATCGCCGGTCTCCGCGACGAGCAGCACCTGCGCGGTCGGCTTCGCCTCGGCCATGACGTAGCCGAGGGCGAAGGGCAGGTCGTCCTCTCCGAATCCGCTCAGCATGGGATGGTCGGAGGCCGCGACGACGCCGAAGAGGTCCTCCTTGATCGCCGACTTGGTCGCCTGCATCGTCTCCTTCGTGAAGATCTGCGGCACCGAGGCGGGATCGAGCGTCTCGTAGTAGCGTCCCCTCCCCGTCTCGGCGATGGCGGCCATCAGATCGCCCGCCGCGCCTTCCCCGAGCGCGACGGTCGAGACGGTGATGCCGCCGTCGGCCATCGCCTGGGTGAGCCCGAGATGGTCGGCGGGCTGGGTCTGTCCGTCGGACAGAATGATCATGTGCTTGAGCTGCGTCCCGGCGGAGTCGAGCATCTCGCGTCCCGCGACCATGGCCGGGTAGACGTCGGTGCCGCCGCCCGCCTCGAGCGCGTCGATCGCTCCCTGCACCGCGATGCGGTCGGCGGCGGAGCGCATCTCGCAGACGATCCGGGCCTGACCGTCGAACCCGATCACGCCGATCTGGTCGCGGGGGCCGAGCAGCTCCACCGTCGCCTTCGCCGCCTGCCGCGCCAAGGCGATGGGAACGCCCTGCATCGAACCCGACTTGTCGATCACGAGAACCATCGCGAGGGAGGGTTTCTCCTTCTCCTTCTCGAAGCGCGAGACAAGCGGCAGGACCTCCTCGACGGGCGTCTTGTAGTATCCGCCGAGGCCGAAGGAGTTGTCCGATCCCATCATCGCCAGCCCGCCGCCGAAGTCCGCCACGTAGCTGCGCAGCAGCTCCATCTGCCGCATCGTCAGATCCGTGGCCGGGACATCGGCGAGGACGACGGCGTCGAAGGAGAGGAGCTCGACGAGGGATTCGGGCAGGCCGGTGCCGGCGCGCACCTCGGCCTCGATCCCCTGCTCGCGCAAGGCGCGGGAGAAAGGGCGCAGCTCCTTCGGGTCGCGGTGGAGGAAGAGGACCTTGGGACGCCCCTTCACCTCGATCACGGTGGAGAGCTGGTTGTTCACGGGAAAGCGGTCCTTCTCCGGGATCAGTTCTGCGGTCCAGAGTCCCGGCCCCGGCGTGTTCATGGGCAGCTCGAGGGGAAAGCGGTTGTCCGGCCGGGCCTCGAGATCGACCGGCACCTCGCGGGCCACGACGCCGCGGTCGAGGAGACGCAGGCGGGCCTTCATCGCGGTGTTCGCCGCCACGGTCACGAGCACGCGCACCACCTCGCCCTCGTAGGCGGAGGGATTCGAGGACTCGATCCCGACGACCGCCGCCTCCGCGTCGCGGAGTCCCTCCACGGGGGAGAAACGCACGTCGATGCCTTCCTTCGAAAGGGTGTCGAGCGCCTCGGCCAGGGCGGCGGAGCCACCGGTGTCCTGTCCGTCGGAAAAGACGACGACGCGGCGGGCCTTCCCCGAGGGAAACGCGAGCCTCGCTCCGAGGAGGGCGTCGCCGAGGCGGGTGGCGGCGCGGAAACGGTCGTCGGCGATGCCTCCGCGCCAGCGTTCGAGCAAGCGGGAGAGCTCCTCCGGCGTCGCCAGCGGACGCACGCCGTCGGCGAAGCCGAACAGGGACCAGCCGTCGCCCAGCCCGAGGGCGGCGATCCCGGCCTCGATCTCCGCCGTCACCGCCGCCACGGCGTCGAGATCGACCGACTCTGACAAATCCACCAAAAAGACGACATGCGCGTCCTCGCCGCGGTCGTTCCGGTAGGGACCGCAGAGGGCGAGCACGAGGAAGACCACGCCCAGCGTCCGCAAGGCAAAGGACGCGATCTTTCCACGGCGGGGACGGTCCACGAGGGAGAAGCCGAACGCAATCCCGAGCACCGGCAGGAGGAGCGGGAGCCAAAGGAGCGGAGCCAGCGAGACGAATTCCATGGCGCTTCACCCCACTTTCCTGCGGTGGTAGAGGACGGACTCCGCCACGAGGAGGAGGAGCGCGAACAGGATCAGCCAATGCGCCGGCGCGTGGCCGCGCGCGAGCGGTTTCGCGGTGGAGGGGATCGCGGCATGGTCGAGGAGCGACTCCGCCCGCGTCGCGAGCGAGCTGCCGAAGAGCCAGCGCCCCGCGTTCCCGTCCAGAGTGTAGAAGCCGAGCCGCTCCAGCGGACCGAACCCTCTTCCCTCGACCACCCGACCCTCTTCGCTGCCCGGCGGGGTCACGACGGCGGGATGGCCTTCGCGGTATCCGGGCACGGGCACGGTGTCGCCGGGACGATGGAGCGCGGCCGGCTCCTCGTCGCGCCCCGCGAGACGGAGCGCCGCTCCGTGGATGAGCACGGGAAACCACGGGGAAAGGACCAGTTCGGAAGCGACGGGATCGAGGTTCGCCACCAGCGCGCTCCGGTCTTGGTGCTTTGTCAGGTAGATGAGGGGCACTCCGCTTTCCGAAGCCACCAGAACGAGCGATCCGGGCGGGGCGGAGAGCTCGCGGGCGCCGACGAAGGAGAGGGCCTCCGGGTCGAGATGGCGGATCGCAGGATGGTCCGCGAGGAGGACGCGGGGAAGCGTCACCTCGATCTCGCCGCCGACCGCATCCCACCAGGGCGATTCCCCCTCCGGCGAGAAGAGCACCGCGGCGGATACCTCCGCCTCGACGGCTCCTTTTCCAACGACGACCTCGGCGTCCTCCTCGACGAGGCGGAGGATTCCCGATCCCCGCTCGAAGGCGAGCACCGACACCTCGAAGAAGAAGCGGTCCGCCGTCGCGACCGAGACCCGGACCGGCCGCGGCTCCGGGACGGCGAGGTAGGCGTGGTCGTCCCCGTCGAGAGCGTCGTCCAGTTGCAGGCTCGCGGTCCACGCGCCCGAGGGAGCGTCCGCCACGGTGAAGCGCTCCGGCGGATTCTCGCCGGGCTCGATCCGCAGGGGAATGAGCTTGAAGATCCGGTCCCCGCTGCCTTCGTGCTTCAGGACGAGGTCCGCCTCGACCGG
>CAYSZN010000234.1:0-6338 GCA_964435425.1 uncultured Akkermansia sp.
TCAATCGCGTCTACGTCTCCGAACCGGCCCTGCACGAGCTCGACCACGAGCCCGGCGGCTTCGAGTGGATCGACCACAACGACGCGAAGCACAGCCTCTTCACCTTCATCCGGCGGGGCCGGCACGGGGAGACGGTCGTCGTCCTCGTCAACGCGACGCCGGTGCCGCGCACCGGCTACCGCCTCGGCGTGCCCGAGGAAGGGTTCTACGAGGAGATCCTGAACACCGATTCCTCGCTCTACAGCGGATCGAACATCGGATCGGCCGGCGGCATCCCCGCACGGGCACAGGAATCCCATGGGCGGCCGCATTCCATCCAAATCGACGTGCCGCCCCTGGCCACGGTGCTCTTCAAGCGGCGAGAGGTGTGAGGCTGGAATCCGAAGTCCGAAGCTCGAAATCCGAACGTTCGGATCCGCCTTCGGACTTCTCAAGGAGAACCGGCGGAACGCTCGCGCGATCCGCTACGCCGAAATCCGAAGCCTGAAATTCGGGTTTCGAGCTTCGGATTCCGGTTTTTCCCTACTGCGGTCAGTAGCCGCGGTAGCCACCTCGATGGCCGCGCGGAGGAGGACCACCGTAGCCGCCCCGGTATTGGCCGCGGGGCGGGGGACCGTAGTTCCCGTGGCCGTAGCCGGGACCATTGTAGTAGTGGTTGCGGGCGGCCCGGTTCTTGGAGATCTCCGAACCGGCGATGGCACCGACGGCACCGCCGACCAAGGCACCGGTGCCGTCGCCGATGAGGGCGCCGGTGCCAGCTCCAAGGGCGCCGCCGATGAGGGCGCCGCGCTCGCCAGGGGTGCACGAGACGAGGGTAGCGGCCGCTCCAAGAGCGACCAGACTGAGGATCAGGGACTGTTTCATGGGAATCGTGGGAATCACGGAGGCCGTGAGGATCTACGGGTGAGACGATCCGCAGCGATCCTTATTCGAAAAATCTTTGCCGGCGGCGGAATTTTTTTGGGAGGATGGGGACAAGGGGCTGCTTCGAACGACGTTCCCTCCCTGACCGGGCCGGTCAGGGCTACCCCGGTCCTCCGCAGCGGCTCACCGGGACGGTCCGCCCTACCTAGTGAGACCATCGAAGGCGGAACCTGTAGCCGAGGCCATTGGCCTCGGTCGAGCGTCGAAAGGACGTCCGACCCGCGCCCAATGGACGCGGCTACAGCGCTGGCGCGTTTTCCACGTTCCCACGCATCCACTTTGCCTACCCGAACAGATCGACCAGCGGCTGGCCCTTTTCCGCGACGGTGAAGGGGCGCATGCTCGGGGAGAAGAGCACCTGGTCGAGCGGCAAGCCCAGGGCATAGGCGATGGTGGCGTTGAAGTCGGGCACCTTGACGGGCTGGTCGAGGATCTTCGCGCCGCGTTCGTCGGTCCTGCCATGCGACCTGCCGCCCCGGATCCCGCCGCCGGCGAGGACGCAGGAGAAGGCCTGGGGATGGTGATCGCGGCCCTCGTTGGTGTTGATCTCGGGGGTGCGGCCGAACTCGGTGGCGAGGACCACGAGGGTGTCGTCGAGGAGGCCACGCTGGGCGAGGTCGTCGAGCAGGGTGGAGAAGGCGGCATCGAGGATGGCGGCCTTCTCCGGCACGTTGACGAAGTTCGAGTTGTGGGTGTCCCAGCCGCCGAGGGCGACCTCGACGAAGCCGACGCCGTGCTCGAGGAGACGGCGGGCGAGGAGACAGCCTTGCCCAAAGGAGTTCTTGCCATAGAGCTCCTTCAAGGCCTCGGGCTCGGCAGAGAGGTCGAAGGCGGCGAGGTCCTCGCTGCGCATCAGCCGGATGGCGTCGGCGTACATGTCGGTGTAGGCGCGGACGTTCTTCTGGTTGTAGCGCTCGACAAAGGGAGCATCGAGCTTTTCCGAAAGGGCGCGGTGGAAGTTGAAGCGCTCCTCCGTCATGCCGCGGGCCATGGCGCTGTTCTGCAAGCCGCCTTCGGGGTCGCGGATGGTCAGGGGCGAAAGGCCGGCCTCGAAAAAGCCGGCTCCGGGATGCGAGGAGCTGTTCCCGATCATGACGTTGCCGGGCAGGGAGGGGTTGCCGCGGCCGTTGAATTTCAGCAGCCACGCGCCCATCGCGGGGTGGCGGATGGAGCTGCGGATCTCGTAGCTCGTGTGCATGAAGTAGTTGCCCTGCTTGTGCGCGCCTTGGGTCGAGGTCATGGAGTTCACCACCGCGAGCCTGTCGGCGCGTTTGGCGAGGAGGGGCAGGTTGTCGGAGAGCTTCAGGCCGTCGACCGGGGTGTCGAGACGCCGGGTCGGCCCCATCACCTCCGGATCCGTCTTCGGGTCGAAGGTGTCGAGGTGGGACATGCCGCCGTCCATGTAGAGATAGATGACGCGCTTCGCGGTGGCGGCCTGCTTCAAGGGCGAGGCCCCGGCTCCGGCGGCGCGGGCGAAATCAGGGAGGGCAGCGAGGGCGCTGACGCCGAGGAAGGTCTTGGCAGCGCGATGCACGAAATAACGGCGGGTGTTCATGGGGGCCCTTCGGGCAGGGAAAGGTAAAAGGTGGAGAGCTTCGGATTTCTGACTTCGGATTTTGAGGCTCCTGCCTATTGGATGAAGAGGAACTGCCGGGTGTTGAGCAGGGTCCAGACGATGCCGGGGACGGTGCCGGATTCGGGATCGGCGGCCCAAGCTTCGCGGAAGATGGCCTTCTCCTCCTCGGTGGGCCAGCGGCTGAGCATGGTGAGGTAGATGATGTCGAGGCGGTCCTCGAAACGCTCGCCCCGCATGTCGCGCATGAGGACGGAATAGCGGTTCGTCACGGCGGAGAGCACGGGGCCGTTGAGCATGGCGAGCGCCTGGGTGATGGAGGCCTCGTCGTTGGAGTTCTCCACAAGCTCGCGGTCGCTCTGCCCGAACTCGCGCAGGAAGTGGCCGGCGGGCGCAGGCTGGGTCAGTTCGGAAGCCCGGCGCATGCGCGCGCGAATGACCCGGTCGAAGTTGCGGTAGGCGACTCTGGCCTCCTTCGAGCCGACCTTCCACTCCTCGCGCTCGCGGGCTTGCCGGGCTGCTTGCTCGTGGCGGAGCGCTTCCTGCCGGGGGGCGAAGACGGCATCGACGAGCGGGGCGACCAGTCCCCGGGATTCTCCACCAAGGACCTCGTCGAGCTCTTCGTCGAAACCGCGCTCTCCAACGAATACGGTGACGGCGAGCTGGTCCATGAAATCCCCTGCCGCTGGGGAAGGATCGCCGGCCTTGTCTGCGGCGGAAGCGCTCAAGGCGGCGGGCTCCACCTGCGCTTGCCCGGCGAGGCCGGCGAACTTGCGCTTCAGCCCATCTCGGTAGACGACCTCCTCGACGAGGGTGGCGAGCTCCCTGCGGATGGCGCGCGCCTCCGCGACGGCCTGCTTGATGAGATCGGCGTCGCCCTGTTCGCGGGCCTCCGCGACCTTCGCCTGGGCGGCTCCGATGCGGATGGAGAGCTCGTCCTGGATCTTCACGACCTCGCGCAGGTTCTTGAGAAAATGGGCGGGCGTCTGGTCGTAGATGGACTCGGCGACGAGCTGGACCTCGGCCAGCCTCCGGTCGGCGTAGAGGTCGCGGGCGGTGTCGGGCCGGTCGGAGTCGGCGGTGGTCATGGAGACGAGCGAGTCCCAGATCTGCTCGGCGCCCATGCGGCGCAGGATGGGCCCTGCGAAAGGGTAGGGCACTCCCGGAACGGGCTCCTCCAGCGCCGCTTCGCGCTGGTACGCCTCCGTCTTGCAGAGGATGCGCTGAAAGGCCTGGAGGTCGTAGCCGAGGGAGACCATGAGCTGCTCGAGGTAGTCGAGCAGGGCGGGATTGGAGGCGGCGACATTCTCCCTGAAGTCGTCCACCGGCTCGACGAGGCCGACGCCGAAGGCGCGCTTCCACAGGCGGTTGGCGATCACCTTGGTGAAGCGGGGATTCTCCGGCGAGGTCAGCCATCCGGCGAAGGCGTGGATGGGAGACCCGTCGCCTTCGGGAACGGCCGCGTCTCCGAACAGGGTCATCGGCTTCACGACGGACAGGGGATTGGCGTCGTCGTACTGGTAGTCATGCGGCAGACGCAGGACGCGGTCGGTGGCGGTGACGTTGTTGTAGCGCACGGGGGAGAAGATTTCCGCGGCCGCCTTCCGCAGCGCGCCCATTTCGCCGGCATAGCGGTTCACCGCCTCCCTGCGGCCGCCCTTGCCGCCTTTGCCCTTCGCTTCGGCCGTCTCCTTCTTCCGCTCTCTGAGCAGCTCGAACGCGGCCTGCTGCACGGGGTGGCCGTTCGTCCCGCTCATCCCGTAGGTGAACGCGGCGAGGTGGTAGTAGTCCATCTGCGTCCACGAGTCGAAGGGATGGTTGTGGCACTGGGCGCAGACGATCTGGGTGCCGAGGAAGACCTGCGTGGTGATCGCGAGGTTGTCGAGCGGCATGTTGTAGTCGCGCAGGTAGTAGCCGATGGCGGGGTTCTCCCAGCTGCTGCCCGAGGCGGTGACGAGGTCCCGGACGATCCCGTCGTAGGGCCGGTTTTCGCGGATCGCGGTCTTGAGCCAACGCTCGTAGGCGAGCCCCGCGCCGGTGCTCTGGCCATTGCCGGAGATCGCGGTGCGCATGCGGAGGAGATCGGCGAACCAGCTGTAGGTGTGGGAGACGTAGCCGTCGGAGCCGACGAGGGCGTCGACGAGGGCGGCTCGCTTGCCGGGGTCATCCGATTCGAGGAAGGCGAGGGTCTCGGTCTTCGTCGGGATGCGGCCGACCAAGTCGAGATGGACGCGGCGGACGAAGGTTCCGTCGTCCGTGTCGGCGTTCGGCTCGAGCCCCTCCTTCTTCAATCCTTCGAGGACGAGCTGGTCGATGCGCGCGACCGCGCCGCGGTCGTCGGCGCGGAGGGGCGAAAGGGCGATGGGAAGGAAAAGCGCCGCAAGGACGGCGCGTCGGATGGCGGTGCTCATGGGTGGAAAGGAACCGCCCGATGAGACCCCGGCCGGGGCGGAAGGTTTCCTGTTCCGATCACTTTTTCAGCTCGGCGAAGATCAGTCGCCCGGCGCTGGTCTGCACGGCCCCGGCGACGACGACGTTCTGCTGGGTGCCGATGTGCCGCTTCGCATGGTTGACTACGATCATGGTGCCGTCGGACAGGTAGCCGACCGCCTGATGGTCGTCGCGCCCCTCCTTGACGAGCTCGAGGGCGAGCTCGTCGCCGGTCGAGACGATGGGCTTCAGGGCGAGGGAGAGCTCGTTGAGGTTCAGCACCGACAGGCCCTTGAGGCGGGCGACCCGGCCGAGGTTGGCGTCGTTGGTGAGGATGCGCGCCTCCATCAGGTCGGCGAGCTGCACCATCTTCGCGTCGAAGGAGAGCCCGTTCTCGAAGGTCTCGTCCCGGATCGTGATCTCCGCCGTTCCCGAGGCCTTCATCGCATTGAGCGAGTCGAGCCCCCGCCGCCCGCGCGAGCGCTTCAGCTCGTCCGGGGAGTCGGCCATCTTCTGCAGCTCCTCGAGGACGAAGCGCGGCACGACGAGCAGGCCTCCGAGGAAGCCCGCCTCGCAGATGCCGGGGATGCGGCCGTCGATGATGATGTTCGTGTCGAGCAGGGTGGGCAGGTCCTGGAGGGCGTCCTGCCGGAACCGCACGTAGGGGATGAGCAGGGAGAACTCCTCCCGCTTGCTCCGCAACGCCAGCATCACGCCGATGAAGCCGAAGCCGAGGAAGACGGCGAGGTTGAAGATGCTGCCGGCGAGGGGGAACTGCTCCACCCAGCCCGCTTCGAAGAAGCCGATCCGCGTCACCAGCCAGGCGCAGAGCAGGCCGATGAGGAGGCCGAAGGTGCCGTGGGAGAAGGAGCGGAAGGTGAGGTGCCGCAGCATGATGTCGAGCACGATCACCATCGAGGCGAAGCCGAGCCCGACGATGGCTCCGAACCACCAGATGTGCGTCGCCTCGCCCATGGCCACGATCGCCCCGATGAATCCTGCGAGGAGCAGGAAGAACATGCGGATGACGTTGAGGAGGGCGGCGGTGCTCATCGGTGCGGCGGGCAGTATATCACCGCACGCTCCGGCCCGCCATCCATTTGCCGCGCCGCATCGTGTCGAGAAAAGGCAGCCTCGTCGCCTCCGCCGCACGGGCGACGGTTTCCGCTTGGACCGCGAGGAAGCCGGAGACGATCAGCTCCCCGCCCGGGACGAGGTGGGTAGGAAAGAGGGGAAAGAGCTCCACGAGCAGATCGCTGAAGAGATTCGCGGCGACGAGATCGCAGGGTGTTTCCGGCGGTGCCGCCATCAGGGCGACGGCGTCGCCCTCGACGAACTCGATGCGGTCGGCGACTCCGTGACGCTCCGCGTTCTCCCTCGCGTATCCGAGGGCCATGGCGTCGTTCTCCAC
>CAYSZN010000235.1:0-6323 GCA_964435425.1 uncultured Akkermansia sp.
CTTCTTTTTCTTCCGGCGCTGGATCAACCGCTTCGACCTCGTGCGGCACGCCCGGTTCTTCGAGAACGGGAATCCGCTGGCCCGGGTCGGCATTCCCGCCGATGCCGGCACGCCCCTCGAAGAAGGCACCTTTTTCACGACCAGGAGCAGGCTGCAATTTTCCCCGACCGTCCCGGCCCATTCCGGCGAGAGCCGGTACCAGTTCTCCTTCTACCCGGTCCATCCGATCTATGGCGGCGGCGCGGCCTTTCTTCTTCTGGGAATATCGGCCCTTCCTCTGATCCGGCGAACAATCCCCCTTCGCCCTCCAAGCCAATCTCAGATCGCGGCATGGGTCTTCCGCCTCGCCATGGCCTCCATCTGGATCGCCAAGCTTTATACTGCATCCCGGTCCGAGATCGTCGCCCAGCCCTTCGATTCAGCGTCCTACATTGGGAGCGCAATCCACTGGCCTTGGGGTGGCTGGGATCTGCCCAGCTTTCCCGCTGGGCTGCCGATCCTCGCCGGACTGGTTCTCAGACTGGGCATTCCGTGGCGCCTGTTCATCGAACTCGCTCTGCTCGGCAGCGCCCAATACCTATCCATGTCCATCGGGCGTCTGGCGAAGGCCAAATGGATGGCCATCCCGATCTTCGCCCTGATCGTCTGGCATCCCTACTCGGTCACGGGCCTGGATGCTTTCATGTCCGAACCGTTGATGCTGGTACTGTTTCTCGGCCTCTTCGGAGCGATGCTTGGCATTGTCATGAATCCATCGACGGTAGGCTGGTGCGTCCTTACCGGTCTCTACATTGCCTGGAATCTGACTCGCCTCGAGGGGCCTTTGCTGCTGGCCACCCACATCGTCTTCGTCGCCTGCCTGTTCCTTTTCCGGAAGCGCCCGCCGCAGGCACCGGGCTATGCCGGGATGGCCGCCGCCGCCATCCTGCCATTGCTTGCTACGACGGCGGCGATTTCGTCCGTCAAGCATCTGAACTATCGGACCTACGGGGTCTACTCGCATTGCGGCATCAACTCGCCCGGCCTGATGCGGTTGCTGGGCGTCCTGTATCGGATCGAGCCGACCGAGCAGATCCGCTTCGCCCCCGTCACCCGGCAAAGCCTCGCCGCCGCATGCGACGAGAGCCCCACCCTGAGCCGATACCGGGATTCCTTGCTCGATCCGACGGCCGCAGCCACCTTGTCCGGCGAACGGGTCATCGGCAGGAAAGGCGAATTCGGAACCTGGCTGAACTGGCTGCTGCCCCAGCAGATCGAATGCCGCCGGGAGCAAATGGAGGACATCTTCTTTCGGGCGTCGGATGAAATCGAGCTGGCCTTTGCCGAAGGAAGGCTGCCGCAGCGTTCCGCCCATTTTCCGATCGGCCCGGACTACGGCCTTTGGCTTCCTGAATTGCCGCACACCGTCCTGAAGAACGTCCGCCGCTTCACCGCCTTTTCAGGAACGTCCCCTGCGCAGGGTCGTCCACTGACGGAGGACCAACATGAATCATTCGACTTGGGCGCCTTGCGGCGGACGGCTCTGGTATCGGAGGCCGAAACCTATCTGCCGCCCCCTTCGCCCTCTCCGCGCGCCCAAAAGTCCCTGCTCGTCGCCCTCTGCCTGGGCATCGGCGTTCTCTTTGCCCGAAAGGCGAAGACATTTCCCATCCGGGATCTACATATCTTTCTTGCCACATTGGTTCTAGCGATCTCTGGAAGGCTTCTCTTCTATGCGATCGTGGAGGCGAACACCGCGTGGCATGGGGATCGCTATATCGGGTGGATGCAGCCATTTCTCATTCCAGTCGGATTCGTTTCAGCCATGGCCATCGGATTGCTGTTCGGGAGGCTCGCCGACCGGATGCTTCGATTCAAAAGGCCTTTCTAGCAGTTCGTCGAGACTGAAGTGGGAGGCGGCCGTCGATCCGGGCACCCGCCGGGGAAGCCCGGCGCAAGCCTCTCAACTCTCAACTCCACCTTCGGGATTCAGCCTCCGAAAACCAGGAACTTCCGAAACAGGAAATTCACCAGCGTCGACGTGATCACGAATCCGCCTTGCGCGACGGCAATATGGAGCCCTTCGGAAATCAGCAAGGGACCGCCGAGCAGCCCCGCGGCGAAGCTGACCAGCGAAATCACCGAGAACAGCGCGAACTCCCGCCATGGCGTGTGCCGGCCGGGTCTGAAAATCCACTTTGAATTGGTCAGATAGGCAAATCCGTTCCCGACCGGGAATGCCAGGAAATTGGCCAGCAGCGCGTGCTTCTCCAACACTTCGCCCGGGTTGGAGCCGGCGGACGGACTTGCGGACAAGGCAAGCAAGATCAGGGCAAACGCCAGGTTGTGGACAATGGCGGCGCCCAGTCCACAGATTCCATATTTCAGAATCTGCATCGTGGCAGGAGCCTCACGGAAGAGGACCTTGCAGGCCTCCCTGAATCTCAGCCTGAGACACAGAATCGAAATCTGCCTGCAATCCCTGTAGATTTCCTTGAGGAGATTCATCGTCGGGCGGCAAGGATAGCAGTCCTCTTCCAAATCCGCAGGTCCGTTTTGAGGAGAACGCGAGAAACCAACGGCCCGACCCAGCTTGCGGCTCCGCAACCAGCCGTCCCACCTGCTTTCTCCCGTTCGCCCTCCGCGACAAGGAAAAGCAAAAACGCCTCAAGGCTCCCGCATCCTATGCCCCTCTCTCGTCCACGGCTCTTGACGCTATTGCGACTGAGACGTAGTATCGGCCTGAAACTCCATTCCTAAGACCATGCCTCCCCTTTCCCTCCGTCCTCTCGCCTGCGCCATTCTTCTCCTCGGCCCGCTTTCGCAGGCCCAGGAAGGCTCCGCCCCCCGCAACGAAGCGGAGGTGAAGGCCTATCTCCTCGAAGCCGTCGACCGCATGAAGGCCGCCTCCGAGGACTTTGTGAAGAACAGCGCCGCCTACGCCAAGCTCGTCGACGCGAAAGACGGCGACCTGAAGGCGGCCTACCAGGCCAGCGCCGCGGAGATGGACGCGCTGATCGGCCGGATGCAGGAAAACTACAAGGCCATCGACAGCTACGGCTATGAGACGGTCGAGGGCATCGTCGCCGGCGTGGAACGTCTGGCCGACTACGACATCTACCTCGACGCCGGCGTGCCCGCCTCCGAAGGCCCCGAGGACGTGGCCCAGGTGACGCTCGCGCTCGCCAACGGCGAGACGATCGACAAGCAGGGCGCGCTCTTCACCTACATCATCGAGCCCGCCCTGTGGGGAGGCGACGAGCGCTGGATCGTGGCGGTCGGCGACAAGACGCTTCCCCGGCCGGAGATCCTCCTCGCCGCATCGGCCGATGCGGATGCCAAGATCGGAAACCTGCGCGAGGACAGCCGCGCCTGGAACCCCACCACGGAGGATCTCTTCGGTGCCATGGTCCTGATGACCCCCACCCTCTCCGACTACTTCGAGGACTGGAAGGAATCGCGCTTCGCGGAGGAGAAGTCGGGACGCTTCCAGGCGGTGAGCCGCATCTCCGACATGCGCGGCATCATGGGAAGCTGCGCGGTGATGTACAAGGCCGTGCATCCCAAGGTGGAGCAAAAGGACAAGGCCGTGGCCAAGGCCGTCGATTTGGGTTTCTCCGAGATCCTCGCCTTCATCGACCTGCTGGACGAACGGGAAAAGCAGGGCGTCCTCAAGGAGGCGGAGATCGACGAGCTCGCCGCCCAGGCCAAGGAGAAGACCGACAAGCTCGTTCCGCAGATCGAGCAATGCGCCGCCCTCGTCGGCGTGAAGACGGTGAACTGATCTCCCCACGGCTCTCCCCCCTCTCCCGACCATGCGCCTGCGCCTGCCCTGCCTGCTCCCGATCCTCGCGCTCCTCGGCACGGCCCCGCTGGGTGCCGACGTGATCGACGAGTATTCGAAGCTCCAGCGGACTCTCGACGAAGCCCTCCTCGACCTGCACGGCGAACGCTGGCAGGCGGAACGGGCCGCCGCGATCCAGCAGGGTCGCGAAGCCTTCGGCACGCTGCTGAATTCCACAGAGGCGACCGCCCTCTGGACCGCCCCCCTGCTGGCGTCCGGGGAAACGCAGGACGTCGCACAGGACCTCGGCACCCTCCAGGCGCGCCTCCAGCATGTCGCCGCGCTGGAGATGATCGACCGGCAAGGCAAGGGCGAGACCGAAACGGCGCGGGAATGGCGGGCCATCATCAAGCTGCCCAAATACGCGAGCTCCGTGGAGGGGGCGATGGCGCTGCAACGGCTCGGTTCCGACAGGAACCATGCCTTGGAAGTCGGCCGTCTCCTCGCCCGCGAATACACCCAATGGCAGATCACCCGGGCCCGCGAGAAGGCGGACGCCCTCGGCCGCCTCGTCGCCGACGGGCGCCAGACACCCCTCCTCGTCGCAACCCGTGCGAGCGAGATCGAGGAGCTTTCCCGCCTGCCGCCATCCCTGCTCCAGCTCGCCCTCCCGGATGCCGCCGCCCCGGCCACCCTCGGGAAAGAGGCCTACGACGCGCTTCTCGCGAACGCCGAGGCCCCGACGGCCACGCTCGCCGAGAGCGTCGCCCAATGGAGGCTCGCGCTCGAAAGCGGCTATCCGAACCTCCTCGGCGAGGAGGATGTGCAGCGCCGCGAGCGCATCATCCTGAAGCTGCTGCGGCTGATCCCGATGGAATACCAGTCCGGCGTCCGCGACGGCGAGATCGTCATCCCCATCGAATACCGCGAGGCCAAGACCTTCACCATCCAATGCCAGCAGATCGTCAACGAGCTGATGCCCGTCTGGCGCACGACCAAGGCCGAGGCGCTCCAGGCCAAAGGCGGCGAATTGCTCGACCAGCTCGCCTCCCTCGAGTCCACCATCTCGCGCAAGAAGTCGCAGAAGGAAGTGGTGGAGGCCGTGGAGGCCGTCTCGGGATTGCTTCAAAAGGACTTCGACCTTTCCCTGAAACGAGCCGGCACCGCGGCCGATGTGGTCGCCGAGACGACGCTGGAGATCCGCTCGCTCCTCGGCCAGTCCCTCGCCGCCGCCCAAGAAGGCCAGTGGCGGAAAGCCGAAGCCCTGCGCCTCGACGCCTACGTGAACTTCGACCTGGAGCTGGAATCGCGGGCGATGCCGCGCGATCCGGGGCTGGCCCTCGCCGCCGAGCGGACCTTCCTCGACGGGGATCCGGGCAAGCCCGGCATCGCCGCCGCCCTGAGCGCCCGGATGAAGGGAGACGAGCTCGCCGCCTCCTACCAGCGGTCTCTCGACGCCCTCGACGAGACCGCCGCCCTTCTGCGGGTGGGGCTGTCCCCTTCCGCCGCCGTCATGAACGCCTTGCTCATCGTGCTGCGCGAGGGGTTGGAGGCCGTCGTCATCCTCGCCGCGCTCCTCGCGGGCTTGCGCGGGGTGGAGAATTCCGGGATCCGGCGCCAGATCGGCTACGGCGCGGTGCTCGCCCTCGTCGCCACCGCAGTGCTCTTCGTCGTCTCGCGCTACTTCATCGCCGGTCTGTCCAAGTACGGCGAGAAGCTGGAGGTTGTCGTCTCCATCATCGCCGTCATCGTGCTCCTCATCGTGACGAACTGGGTCTTCCACAAGTACTACTGGAGCGGCTGGAACAGCAAGCTCCGCCAACTCAGCAAGGCGGCCCTGACCAAGCAGGGCACGCCCGTCGAGCGGCTCGCCCTCGTCGGCGTCGGCTTCGCCACCATCTTCCGCGAAGGATTCGAGACCACCCTCTTCATGCAGTCCCTCATCCTCGAGGCCGGGATCAGTCCCGTGCTGAAGGGGCTCGCCATCGGTGGTACGATCATCGCCATCATGGGCGTAGGCGTCTTCTACATCGGCGCGAAGATGCCCTACCGGAAAATGCTCGTCTACACCGGGCTCCTCGTCCTCCTCGTGCTCTTCACCTTCCTCGGCTCCACCACCCGCCTGCTCCAGACCGTGGGCTGGCTGCCCGTGCATCCCATCCCCGGCTTCTCCCTGCCGAACTGGGTCAGCCTCTGGTTCGGACTCTATCCGACCTGGGAGGGCATGATCGCCCCCTTCCTCGCCTTCGTCTATGTCGGTGCCGCCTGGCTCTGGGTGAAGTTCAGCGTTCAGGCCAAAACGGCCGCCGCCCAGAAGACGGCCCAGGAATCGCCTTCCGCGGCGTGAGTTGTGGAGGGGTGATCTCGCGGTGTTAGTCTTGCGACGGCGACCGGTCCGTGGGGCGGAATTCTTTCCGTCCTTCGCTGGGCTTGGAGAAGGCGGAAAGGGATTCCGCTCTACCTCTTTTCGGAAAGCCCAAGGAGGGCCGACATTCCTGTCGGTCGACAAGCCCGGTTGCGGCAGGACCAGTCGGCCGACAGGAATGTCGGCCCTCCTTGG
>CAYSZN010000236.1:0-6315 GCA_964435425.1 uncultured Akkermansia sp.
CGTAGGCGCGTCGACCGTCGCCGAAGCGCGAAGCCCCGGAGTCGTCGCCGCGGCCCGAGGCGTTCCCGGAGGTGAACACGATGTCGCCCGCCGCCCGAACGTCGATGAGGGCGCTGAAATGGGCGCCGCGGTTCCCATAGCCGCCGTGGCCGAGCTGGACATAGCTCTCCTCGCCGCCACCGGCGGTGAAATGGATACCGCCGGTGTTCACGACCCGATGGCTCCGGGTATTGACGAGGATGTCCCCGCGGTTGCCGATCGCGACGGAGTGCTCGCCCCAGGGGTTGTTGGCGCTGGTGGTGTTCAAGTCGGACTCCCTCCCCCCATTGCCGAGCTGGGCGTAGGTGCGCATGTTCCATTCCCCGGTGAAGCGGATCTCGCCGAGGGCGTCCACCCGGATGTCGCCGAAGTGGTCCCCGGTGGACGAGGATCCCCCCATCCCCAGTTGCGCGTAGGCGTCGGCGCTCATTCCGGCGTGGAAGACGATGTCGCCCTCGACGCCGCCGAGGCCGGCGATCACGCTGATGTCGCCCCCGTGCCCCTGGTTGGCCGTGGCCCCCGAGCCGCCATGCCCGAGATGCACGTAGCCGCGCGAGAAGTTGAAATGATCGTAGTCGGCCGTCACCGCTCCGCCCGCGTTGGACACCGCCACGTCGAAGGTCACGGTGGCGGTGAAGTAGTTGACGCTGCCCACCACCGTGCCATTGCCGTCGAGGAGATTTCCGTTCCCGTCGTCGACGATGGTGGCATAGGCCGCCGCCGCCGGATCGTCGAGGTGGATCGCGATCTGCCCCGGTCGGATGTTCGCCGTGGTCAGCAACTGGCCGGGAGTCCCCGCCGTCTGCGTCGCCGCGATCAGCCCCGCCGAGCTGGTGCCGACCAGCGAACGGTAGCCGCCCCCCTGGAAGAGGATCGAGCCCCAGGCCTCCACCTCGATGTCGCCCCGGTGGTTGCCCGTGGCCGAGCGCCCGCCGTGGCCGAGCTGGGCGTAGTTGTCCCCCGTGGCGTTCGCCGCGCCGCCGAGGAAGGTGATCCCGCCCGACACGCCCCCGAGACCGGCCGCCACCTGGATGTTCCCGCGGTGGCCGATGGTGATCGCCGTCGTCCCGTCGGGACCGACCGCCAGGCCGGGAGAAGTCGCGGAGAAGCCGCCATGCCCCAGTTGCGCGTAGGTCTCCGGCTGCAACTGCCCCGCCTCGAAGCGGATCTCCGATGCCGCCTTCGCCACGATGTCTCCCTGATGGCTGCCGCTGGTGCGGTTGCCTCCGTTGCCGAGCTGGGCGTAGGCGTCGTCCTCGCCACCGGCGATGAACACGATGGCGGCATCCGCATTGAGCACGTTGCCCGCCGCATCCACGCCCGCCAGCACGGTGATGTTCCCGCTGGTGCCACCGGGCGCTCCGATCGGGGTGTTGAGATGGTGCACGCCTCCGGCACCGGCGCCCTCCGCCGCGATCGTCCGGGCTTGGAAATCCGCGTCGTAGCCTCCGTGCCCGATCTGCACGTAGGCCTGGTCCGCGCTGGCCTCCACCGCCGAGTCGCTGGAGAACTCCACCCCGTTGCGGGCCTGCACGAAGATGTCGCTGCTGCCGTGCTGGTAGAAGACCTCGGCAGGGTCGCCTCCGGGATTCACGTCGGCGAGGAAGGCGATCTCGCCAGTCCCGTAGTCGATGGTGGCCACCACAGCCCCGGTGGAGTCGCGCAAGCCCCCGAGACCATCGTCATGAAACACGGTGGTGCCGCCGACCGTCACCCGTACCGACCCCGCCGCAAGGCCACCGTTGGCCAGGGTGACGCTGGCCCCCTGGCTGGCTGCGACGCCCTCGGCGTGGACTGTCAGCCGCCCGTGGTCGCCGAAGGCCTCGTAGCCGCCGTGGCCGATCTGGGCGTTGGCCTGGGAGCGCGGCCCGGCGCGGAAGCGCAGCAGCCCTCCGCTGACCACCTCGATGCTCCCGCTGTGCCCTTCGCCATAGGTCGCCGCATTGCGGAAGCCGCCGTGCCCGAGCTGCGCGTAGCCGCCGGAGCCGGTGGCTCCCCCCACCGTGGCGGAATACTGGTAGCCGTCGAAGAGGATGTCGCCGTCGGCATTCACCACGATGTCCCCGCGATGGGTGCCGGGGTAGTAGCGGTCGTTGTTGTTGTTGTTCGGTGCCGTAGTGGAGAGGCGGTGGTCGTTGCGGCCGCCGTGGCCGAGCTGCACCCAGCTGGTCGCCCCGGCGGTGAAGGCGATGGCCCCGCCGGCCGTCACCGTCAGATTCCCCGTGTGTCCGCCCGAGGCGAGGTAGCCTCCGTGGCCGATCTGCGCGTAGTGCAGCGTACCTGCCGGAGGCGCTCCGCCGACGCTGCCCGTGGCGTCGAAGCGGATGTCGCCCGCCGCCTTGACGACGATGGCCCCGTCGTGGTCGCCGTCGGTGAGGCTGCCGCCGTGACCGAGCTGCACATAGGTGTTGTTGGCGTTGCCCGAAGTGAAGAGCAGGCTGCCGCCGGTGGACTCCACCTCGATCCTACCGCTGTTGCCCATCCGCTCCGCCGCCGTGGGGCCTCGGTCCGGATTGTCGGGATCGTTGTCGGGATAATGGGTGGGGTTGGGGTTGTCGGCGTCGTAGCCGCCGTGGCCGAGCTGCGCGTAGTTCTGCCCCCCGGCCCCGCCGGTGAAGACGATGTTGTCGCGGGAGAGCACCGTGATGCTGCCGCTGTGGTCGCCTCGGGCGGTGCGGCCTCCATGGCCGAGCTGGGCGTAGATTTCCGCGACGGCGGCCATGCCGGCGGTGAAGGAGATCCCTCCCCCCAGCGCCTCCGCCACGATGGCCCCGCTGTGGTCGCCGAAGGCCTCCCGGCCGCCGTGCCCGAGCTGGGCGTAGGCGGTCGTCTGGGTGCCGGCGGTGAAGCCGAGGGAGCCGTCCAGGGCCCTCACGGTGATGTCACCGCTGTTGGAGCCCTGCGTCAGGTTGCCGCCGTGGCCGAGCTGCGCGTAGGTGATGGGCTGCTCGCCTGCCGAGAAGGTGACATCGCCCCGGCGGGAGGTCACGGTGATGTTCCCCGTGTTGCCCAGCGCGGCGTTGCCGTCCGGATAGTCGGCGTCGTAGCCGCCGTGGCCGAGCTGGGCGTAGGCGCGGTCCCCCGCCCCGTGCTCGAACTCGACCGCGAGGTTGGCAGTGCCGCTGCTGAGCCCGGGATTCATGTCCCGCAGGAAGGTGATGTGGGTGGTGCCGGTGGGGCTGACCCCATTGGCGACGTTGGCGCCGTTGCCGATGTCGGCGACGATCTCGCCGGCGGCGATGGTCTCGGTACCGGCCCCGAAATCGGCGGTGATCGCGCTTTCGGCGACGAGGTGGTTCCCCACCTGCACAAGGCGGCCGATCACGGCCCCGGCATCGTCGCGGATAGTGACGACGATGGTCCCGTCGACGACCCTCGAGGGGCCGAGGTTGACCCGGCCCAGCACGCCGTTGGGCGGGGCGGGACTGCCGTCGGCGTGGAGGTTGGCCGCCCAGTCCATGCTGCGGGCGCGGATCGTCGCGTCGCTGGTGGTGGTGCCGGCCCACGCGTAGTGCATGTAGGCCCCTTCGCCGGGTGCCGGGGCGTAGGGCAGCATGCCGGATTCGAACACGACGCTCCCCTCGGCGAAGACATCGATGTGGGCGGCGTGGTCGCCGCGGGCCTGATAGCCGCCGTGGCCCAGCATGACGTAGCTGTTGAGGCCACCGGCGGCGGCGGTGAAAGTGATATCGCCCCCGGACCACACCGAGAGGGTCTCCAGCGGGTTGCCGTCCACATCGCGGCGGCCATGGTCACCCGCCGCCGCGCGCCCTCCGTGGCCGAGCTGGGCGTAGTTGCTGTTGTCGCCATTGCGGTCCGCCGTCGTCCCGCCGGCCGCGAAATAGATGCGCGCGTTCGGGTTGGTCACGGTGAGGTCGTCCGCGATGCCGGCCCGCACCTTGATGTCGCCCCAGTGATTGCCGACCGAGGAATACCCCCCGTGGCCGAGCTGGGCGAAGTGGATGCGCCCGTCGTTGTCGCCCGCGCTGGCTTCGTAGGCCCGGTTGGCGTCCCCGCCGAGGAACTCGATGCTGCCGCCCGAGATCACGGTGATGCTTCCCCCGTGGCCCACCGGATCCCCTTCCAGATCGGTGCGGCCCTGGGGCGGATTCGTCGCCGCCGGCGAGCGGTCCTGTCCGACGTCGGCATTGTAGCCGCCGTGCCCGAGCTGGGTGTAGGCGATGCCGTCGGTGCTGTTCCAGAGCCCCCTGCCGCCGACGGTGCCCGCCACGAAGAGGATGTCGCCGTCGGACCGGACATGGATGTCGCCCTTCAATCCCACCGCCCCGTCGCCGAGACCGTTGGTGAACGCGTCCGTTCCCCCGTGTCCGAGCTGGGAATAGGTGCGGTTGTCGTTCCCGGAGCGGAAGACGATGCCGCGGCCCGCTTCGGCGTGGCCGGCTCCAAAGGTTCCGGCGGACACGTCGATGTTCCCCCGGTGGCTGCCGAAGGCCTGATTCGGGGAGGTCGTGGAGGTATCGACGCTGCTGCCTCCGTGGCCAAGCTGCACGTAGTTGTACTGGTTCGTCCCGGCAATGAAGGCGATGCCGCCCGAGGAGCCGCCCCCCAGACCGGCGTCCACCGTGATGTCCCCGTGGTGCCCGCCGACGAAGCCAGCCAAGCCGGAGACGTTCGACAAGTGTCCGCCGTGACCGAGCTGCGCGTAGGTTTCCGTCAGCACGCTCCCCGCCGTGAACTCGATGTCCGAGGCCGAACGCACCGTGATGTCGCCCCGGTGGCTCCCGCTGGTGGAACGCCCGCCGCTGCCGATCTGCGCGTAGGCTGCGGTCGCGGTACCGGCGGTGAAGGCGATGCCCGCGTTCGGGTTCAGCCTATTGCCGGCGGCATCCACGCCCGCCAGCACCGTGATGTTCCCGCTCGTGCCCCCGTGAAGGCCGGGCGCCGAACCGGTCGGCAGCACCGGCGCGTTGAGATGGTAGTTCGAAGTGGTCCCGCCTTGCCCGAGCGCCCGGCGGGTGCGGACCTGGAAATCGGCGTCGTAGCCTCCGTGCCCGATCTGCGCGTAGGTCTGCGTTCCACCGCCGACGGCGGTGCCGCCCCCGGCGAACTCCACCCCATCGCGCGCCTGCACGAAGATGTCGCTGCCGCCGTGGTGGTAGCGCACCGCCACCTCGTCGCCACCGGCGTTCACACCACCCAGGAATTCGATTTCGCCTGTCGCATAGTGGATCGTCCCCACCACGGTCCCGCTCGAATCGCGCAAGCCGCCGAGACCGTCGTCGTGGAACAACTGGGTGCCCCCGACCGTCACCAGCACCGAGCCCGCCACCAGGCCTGCGTTGGCCAGGGACACGGAGCCGCCCGATTGGCTGGCCGTGTCGAGCGCCGCGCCGGTCTCGGCACGCACCGTCAGCCGGCCGTGGTTGCCGAAGGCCTCGTAGCCCCCGTGCCCGATCTGCGCGTAGGCCTGGCTCTGGATGCCCGCACGGAACTCCACCCGTCCTCCGCTGACCACGTCGATGCTCCCGTGGTGGCCCTCGTCCAGCTCCGCCGCGTTGCGGAAGCCTCCATGGCCGATCTGGGCGTAGCCGGTGGAGCCGCCCGTACCCACGCTGGCCTGGAAAGAGATGTCCGCGTCCGCCGTCACCACGATGTTTCCGCTGTGGGTGCCTGGGTAGTAGCGGGGGTTGACGTAGGCCGTGGCGCTGCTGAGGCGGTGGTCGTTGCGGCCCCCGTGCCCGATCTGCGCGTAGGAGTTGGAACGCCCAGCTCGGAAATCGACCTTTCCACCCGCCGTCACCGTGATGCCGCCAGTATGGCCGCCTGAGACCAGGTAGCCGCCGTGGCCGAGTTGGACGTAGCGGTTTCCTCCGACGTTCAGGTCCGCGTCGTAGAGGGCGTCGAAGACAATGTCCCTAGCGGCTTTCACCAGAACGTCTCCAACATGGTCGCCGTCGGTGACGGCGCCTCCGTGACCGAGCTGCGCGTAGGTGTTGTTGGCGTTGCCCGAGGAGAACAAGATGCTGCCCGCGAGCGTTTCCACGGTAATGGCTCCGCTGTTGCCCACCCGCTCCGCGGCGGTGGGGAGTCCGGGAGGGCCGTCTGGAGCACCCGGATCGGTGGCGTAGCCGTGGGTGGTGGATGGGTTGGGATTGTCCGCATCGTAGCCGCCGTGGCCGATCTGGACGTAGGCGCCGGCCCCCGCTCCGCCGGTGAAGACGATGTCGTTCCTCGCCGAGACGTGGATCGGTCCGGTGCGGTCGCCGCGCGCGGTGTAGCCGCCGTGGCCGAGCTGGGCGAAATGCTGGGCGCGCG
>CAYSZN010000237.1:0-6293 GCA_964435425.1 uncultured Akkermansia sp.
GGACGTGGGTGTCGCGCCAGGCCCCGTAGTGCTTCGACAGGCCCAGGTACTCGTCGCCGACGTTGTGCCCTCCGACGAAGCCGACCTTGCCATCGGCGACGACGATCTTGCGGTGGTTCCGGAAATTCACCTGGAAGCGGTTGCTCGGTCCCTGGGTCGAATGGAAGGGATGGACCGCCACCCCGGCCTCGCGCAGGGACCGGACGTAGCGCCTCGGGAGCTTGTGGCTGCCGATCTCGTCGTAGACGAAGTAGACGCTCACCCCTTCCCGCGCCTTGCGCTCGAGGCATTCGCGGAAGCGGTTGCCCAGATCGTCGTCCTTCACGATGAAGAACTGCACGAGGAGGTAGCTCTCCGCCGCCTCCATCGCCTCGAAGACCGCCTCGAAGGTCTGCTCGCCGTCGATCAACAGGCAGACCTCGTTGCCCTTGGTGAAACGCCTCTCGGTCAGGCGCTCCAGCACGCCGCCGTAGCGGATCTCGTCGCCCTCGAGCGTGGCGAGATGGGGGGCCATCGCCGCGAGGTGCCCGCGATAGGCCTCCTCGTGCGTCTGCCTCGCCTCGCCGAGCCGCTCCATGTAGCCCTTGAAGCGGCTCCGTCCGAGGATCCAGTAGAGCGGCACGGCGACGAAGGGCAGCGCCAGCACGGCCATGGACCAGCCCCAGGCTCCCGTGGCGGAGCGGGTCTTCATCACGATATTCCCGATCGTGGCCACAGCCAGGATCTCCCAGAGCAGGAAGAGCAGGGCGCCGACCATGGCCTTGTCCGACATCTCCTCAAGCATCCCGCGAAGCAAAGCGTTCGATCTTCCCGAGAAGGTTCTCGAAGGGGTAGATCGGTTTTTCCTGAAAAGCGTCGCAGCCCGCCGCCGCGATGCGCTCCTGATGGTGGGCCATCGTGTGCGCGGTGAGAGCGATCACGGGGATGTCCGCCGTCGCCGGATCGGCCTTGAGCCGGCGCGTCGTCTCCAACCCCGCGTTCGGATCCGGCGGGTCGTCGGGCGTGGGCGGCAGCTCGAGGTCCATCAGGATCAGCTCCGGCCGCTCCTCCCGCGCACGGATCGCCGCCGTCTCCCCGTCCGAGGCCACGGAAAGGACATGGCCATGGTGCTCGAGGAGCCGGGTGAGCAGCGCAATATTGTCCTCGTCGTCTTCGACTAGCAGAATGTTCGCCATAAGCGTTTGATTTTCAACGAATCCAACTGGATGCCGGATGCCCTCGGAAAGAAAATGGCATTTTTTACGAAAAACTTCGAACGAAATTCCGCCTGGGGAAACAAACTCATCAGTAACAGTTGTGAGGCCGGAAGGACTCCTCCTTACCAGCAACGCGGCCGTTACACTCAAAAACAAGCGGTTCCTTGCAGGGTCCACCCGGTCGGTGGGCCCTGCATCGTTTTTGGGCCAGTCGCGAGGACGCCGGGGCGCATTCCAGCCTTGGCGCGAGGGCCGGATTCGATCTAGGATCGGGGAATGCTCCGTCCCTTCCCCTTTGCGACCCTACCCTCCTGGCTCCCCGGCTTCACCCTCTTGGGTCTGTCCGCCACCCTCTTCGGCGAGGGATTCGTCGATCCCGCCCCTCCGGTCGTCGCGGAGCTCCCGGAGGCCGCCGCAGCGACGGAGGCGACCGACTATCCCGGCCTCGTCCAGCATACCGCGCCGAAGCCCCTTTCGCCCGAGGCCACGACCTCGGACTGGCCGCGCTTCCTCGGGCCCACCGACGACGCGAAATCGCCGGAGACGCATCTGCTGGAGCGCTTCCCGGAAGGCGGCCTGCAAAAGGTCTGGGAGATGGAGAAGGGCAACAGCTACACCTCGCCGACGATCGCCGAGGGCCGGCTCGTCGTTTTCAACCGCATCGACGACGAGGAGGTCGTGCAATGCCTCGATCCCGAGACCGGCAGGCAGTTCTGGTCCCACCGCTACCCCGTCGAATACACCGACCGCTACGGCTTCAACAACGGCCCGCGCGCCAGCGCAGTGATCGCCGGGGGACGGGTCTACACCCTCGGGGCCGCCAGTGCGCTGACCTGTCTCGACCTCGCCACGGGAACGCCGCTCTGGCAGCGCCGCCTCGCCGAGGAGTTCGACCGCCTGCCCTATTTCTTCGGCCATGGCTGCGCGCCGCTCGTGCATGGCGGCAAGGTGATCGTCCCCCTCGGAACCACCGACGGCCTCTCCGTGGCCGCCTTCGACGCGGGAACGGGCCGGCTCGTCTGGGGCACGAAGCACGAATGGCAGGCGGGCTACGCCTCGCCCATCCTCGCGACCCTGCAAGGGAAGGAGCGCCTCCTCGTCTTCGCCGGGGACGACAGTCGCCCTCCGGTCGGAGGCCTCTTGGCCATCGACCCGGAGGACGGCACGCTGCTCGACGCCTTCCCCTGGCGCCCGGACAAATACGAGAGCGTCAACGGCTCGACCCCCGTCGCCGTCGGCGGCGACCGCGTCTTCATCTCCAGTTCCTACGGCAAGGGCGCGGCGATGCTGCGGCTGAACGAGTCCCTGAAATGGGAGGAGCTCTGGCAGGCGGAGGACTTCGGCCTGCACTGGGCGACCGCCCTGCTCCTCGACGGGCAGATCTACGGATTCCAGGGACGCAACGAGCCGGACGCCTGGCTCGCCGCGTTCTCCGCCGACACGGGGAAGGAGCTGTGGCGGGCCGATCCCGAGTTCACCGTGCCCAGCCCCGCCGCCGGAAACGGGAGAAGCTCGCGCCGCTCCGCCGGACGCGACTACCGCATGAAGTATTTCCGCGGCAGCCTGCTCCAGGCCGATGGACACACCTGGGCACTCGGGGAATTCGGCACCCTCGGGATCTTCAAGCTCTCGCCCGCTGGTCTCGAGGAGATCGACCGCACCCAGCTCTTCCTCGCCCGCGCCACCTGGTCCCTGCCCGTGCTCCACCGCGGCCTGCTCTACATCGCCCAGCACGAACCCGACATGGCGGGGAATCCTCCCAGACTGATCTGCTACGATCTTCGCCGCTGAGCCCTTCCATCGCCCCGCTCCATCCATGAAAACGCCCCGGATACCGCTCGCCCTCCTGACACTCGCCTCGCTCGGCACGGCATTGCCCCTCCCCGCCGAGGACGCCCCCGCCCCCTTCGTGCCCGCCCGCTGCGAGCTGCTTCCCTTGCCCGACCACCAGGTGGCCTTCCTCCACGACGGGATCGAGAAGACCCGCTGGCATCACGATCCGAAATACTCCCGCCCCTTCCTCTTTCCCTTCAACGGCCCCTCCGGGACCTCGCTCACACGCATGGGCCATCCCGGTGCCCCGGACCACGACCACCACCGCTCCATCTGGTTCGCCCATGCCAAGGTGGAGGGCATCGACTTCTGGTCCGACAACACCCAGGCCCGGATCCGGCAGAAGCACTGGCAAGCCTACGAGGACGGCACGGACGAGGCCATCCTGGCCACCACGCTCGGCTGGTATGACACCGAAGGCGCCGAACGCATGGAGCAGGACCTCGTCGTGGCCTCGATCCCGGGAGAGAACGGCGAGCAGCTCCTCGAGATCCAGATCACCCTGCGTCCGGCGGAGGGGCGGGAGTCCGTCGTTCTGGAGAAGACCAACTTCGGTCCCCTCGCCGTGCGCGTCGCGAAATCGATCAGCCACCTCTTCGGCGGCGGACAGTTGGCCGACAGCGCCGGACTCGTCGGCGAGAAGGACCTCTTCGGAAAACCGGCCGCATGGATGGACTACAGCGGCCCCGTCGCAGCCGGAACGGGCTCCAGCCGTGACGTCGCCATCGAGGGGATCACCTTTTTCGACCATCCCGAAAACCCACGCCACCCGACCGCATGGCACGTCCGCGCCGACGGCTGGATGGGCGCGGCCTTCTGCCTCGCCGAAGGTCACACCATCCCGCAGGACAGCCCACTCGTCCTCCGCTACCTCCTCCACGCCCACGCGGGCGGCTGCGATCCAGCCAAGGCCGCCGAAACCGCCGCCGCCTTCGCCCAGCGACCGGGGTTTGTCGTCGAGAAGGTTAAGAAGTCAGGCCGACAGTTCGAGGCGCGGCGGAAGGGGGAATAACGAGACCGTTCGAACGCACCAGCAGCGTTCAGGCCGGCGTCGCCAGCTTCAGCCCCACGATCCCGGCCACGATCAGCGCCACGCTGACCAGCCGTGCCGCGTTCGCTGGTTCGCCGAACAGCACGATACCCATCGCGACGGTGCCGACGGCCCCCACTCCGACCCACACGCCGTAGGCCGTGCCCACGGGGAGCGACTTCATCGCCGCACCCAGCAGCCAGAAGCTGACGGCCATCGCCAGAATCGTGCCCACGCTGGGCCACAGGCGGGTGAACCCCTCCGTGTATTTCAATCCAATGGCCCAGCCGACTTCAAACAGTCCCGCGACGACGAGGAGAATCCAAGGCATGTATCTTTCTTCCAGAAATGCAGGGCCGTCCCCGAGGCATCGTGCGGAAGCGAGGTCGTCCCCGGCTCCGGTCGGTGTCGATTCCCCAAGCGCCTAGCCCGGCCACTTGGCACCACCGCCCGCCAAGGAAGGCCATTCCCTCCTCCGTTTCAACCCCTTTGTTCGCCCCGCCTGCTCCGCGCCCCACTCTCCCACTCTCCCACTCTCCCCTTCCCTCTCGCATCCCGCTCCCATCGGTCCTATCTTTCTCCATGCTCCTCACCCTCGTCGCCGCGCTCGCGGAGGACCGCGTCATCGGTTCGGCCTCGGGCGGCATCCCCTGGGACCACCCGCGGGACCGTGCGCACTTCCGCTCCCGCACGGCGGGATGCTGGCTGCTGGTGGGACGCCGGACCTATCTCGAGATGGAAAGCTGGTTCGGCGACCGCATTCCCATCGTCCTGACACAGCAGCCTGAATTCCGCCCCTTCCACCCGGCCCACCGCACGGCTCCCTCCCCCGCCGCCGCAGTCGAGCTGGCCCGGGTCAACGGAGCCTCCGAACTGCTCGTCTGCGGAGGGGCCGCCGTCTACAGGGCCACGCTGCCCTTCGCCGACCGGCTCGTCCTCACCCGCATCGCCTTGCGCGCCGACGTGGCCGATCCGGTGCGTTTCCCCGACTTCGAGGCATCGGGGGAATGGCGGCTGAGCCACGCCGAATCGTGGCCCGCCGAGGGGGCCACGCCCGCCGCCCGCTGCGAAGTCCACGAACGCACGCGGAAAGGACCGCTCGTTCGCGGCTTGCTTTCCGGCTAGTTTGACCGGAAGGGATGGGCCGCAACGAAGCGCCAGCGACGCAACCAGACGGAGCCCGACAGGCGTTTGCATCCCCCTCGCCTCCTTGCCGCCAAAATCCCCACCATTTGAATTCCTCTCCTGTGTCCGTCCCTTCCGAAACGATCCGATGCCTCCGCGCCGCCTCCTCCTTCCGATTCTAGCGGGCCTTGCCGCGATGCTCCTTTCCGGCTGCGGGGGAAGCGTCGACCTCGTCTCGCAGATCGAGGATCTCGCGGACCGCCCGCTCTGGCAGAAGGCCGGAGCCGTCGCGCTCGCCGCCGTCGTCAGCGAGGATCTCGCCTGCATCGCGGCCGGCCTCCTTGCCAGCGAGGAGGTGCTCAGCTTCGGCTGGGCCTACCTCGCCGCCCTGCTGGGCACCTGTGCCAGCGATCTCTCGATCTACCTCGTCGGCCGGATCGGGGGCATCGCCCTGCTGCGCCGCCGCCCCTTCCGCTGGTTTCTGAAGGAGGAGCAGATGCTCCACGCCGAGGAGCTGTTCCACTCCCACGCGATCAAGATCATCTTCTCCACCCGCCTCCTTCCCGGCTCCCGCCTTCCCATCTTCGCGGTGGCCGGAGCGCTGGGATACCCCTTCTGGAAATTCGCCACCGCCTACTCCCTTGCCGTCGCACTCTCCACCCTCGTGCTGGTGTGGGGATCCATGCGCCTGGGCGAAATCGTCTTCGACTGGCTGGCCGTCTACGAGAGCTACGTCCTCCCCGTCTCCCTCGCCCTGATCTTCGTCATCTGGCTCGTGGTGAAGGCCGTCGAGATCCTCGCGACCCGGCGGAGCCGCCTTGTCTTCCTCGCCCGCTCGCGCCGCCTCCTGGGAGCAACGAGACGCCGTCCGCGGAACTGATGCCGGGCCTCCAAGCACTCCGTGCCTTTGAAATTTCCCGTCTCCGGCAACAAAAGGAATTGACGCCCCGCTTCATCACGGGCATCGTTCCAGCCCGTCCGCCGCATCAGCGGTGCGGCGGAAACATCATTATTTCGACAGGGTCAGGTGGCTGAGTGGTCGAAAGCACTTCTTTGCTAAAGAAGCGTGCCCCAAAAGGGTACCGTGGGTTCGAATCCCACCCTGACCG
>CAYSZN010000238.1:0-6288 GCA_964435425.1 uncultured Akkermansia sp.
GTCCGCGCTCCGTTCCGCTCACCCCAACCGCTCCGCACAGCGCATCCCGTCGAGGGCGGCGCTGACGATGCCTCCGGCGAAGCCCGCTCCCTCGCCGCAGGGATAGAGCCCGCCCACTTCGGGATGCTGGAGGGTCTCGGGATCGCGGGGGATGCGCACGGGCGAGCTGGTGCGCGTCTCGAAGCCGAGCAATCCCGCCTCCTCGCCGGTGTAGCCAGGCATCCGTTTTCCGAATATCTTCAGCCCCTCGCGCATCCGCGAGACGATGAAGGACGGCAGCAGTTCGTCGAGGCGGGCGGGCTTCGTGCCAGGCTTGTAGCTGGTCGGTGGCAGCTCCGGCGAGTCGCGGCGGGCGACGAAATCCATGGCGCGCTGGCCGGGCGCGACCTGGCCGCCGCCTCCGGCTTGCTTCGCGAGACGCTCGAGGTGCTTCTGGAAGACGACTCCGGCGAGAACGCCGTGCTCCTCGAGGAAATCGCGGGTGTCCTCGGGCTCGACGGTGACGACGAGGCCGCTGTTGGCGAAGGGAGAATCGCGCTTCGCCAGACTCATCCCGTTGACGACGACCTCGTCGTTCTCGGTGGCGGAGGGCACGATGAAACCGCCAGGACACATGCAGAAGGAATGCACGCCCCGGCCGCGGATCTTCGTGGCGAGGGTGTAGCTCGCGGCCGGGAGCAGCCGGGGCCGCTCCAGACCCTGTCCGTAGTGGTATTGAAGACTGTCGATGAGCGGCTGGGGATGCTCGATGCGCACGCCGACGGCGAAGGGCTTCTGCTCGAGGCGGAGCCCCTTCGCCGCGAGGAGCCGGTAGATGTCGCGGGCCGAATGGCCCGTCGCGAGGATGACGGCGTCGCCGGAAAGCTCCTCGGCGCCGTTCACGACGACACCGCGGACCGCTCCGCCGTCGAGAAGGAGATCGGTCACCTTCGCGCCGAAGCGCACCTCGCCTCCGGCCCCGACGATGCTGCCGCGGATAGCCTTGACCACGTTGGGCAGCAGGTTCGATCCAATGTGGGGATGGGCGTCGACGAGGATGCGCTCGGGCGCGCCGTGGGCCACGAGGGTCTCGTAGACCTTGCCGACAGGACCGCGCTTCGTCGCGCGGGTGTAGAGCTTGCCGTCGGAGAAGGTTCCGGCCCCGCCTTCGCCGAAGCAGTAGTTCGAATCCTCGATCACGGTGCCGTGGCGCAGGATGGGGGCGAGGTCGTAGCGGCGGGCAGAAGCGTCCTTGCCGCGCTCCAGCACGATAGGCCGCCAGCCCCGCTCGATCGCGGTCAGCGCGGCGAAGAGCCCGGCGGGCCCGCTCCCGACAACGAGGACGGTCTTTTTCGCCCCGGAGACGTCGGGCAGCTCGACGCGGATCGGGGCCTCGGGCGGCAGCGCCTCGTCGAGCCCGACCTCGAAGCGGAGCTGGACCTTGATCTGCGGCTTCCGCGCGTCGAGGGAATGCTTGCGCAGGCGCAGGGTGCGGAGGCGTCCGGGATGGACGTCCAATTTCCGGGCGACGGCCTTGCGCCACGCGCCCTCGTCCTCCGAGAGCGCGAGCGGCAGGATGACATCGACGGTCAGCGGCTCCATCGGCGTCACGGCTGCCCGCCCTGGAAGAGGAATCCGGTCAGGGGACTGCTGGCGGAGGCGGAAACGGCGGCCTCGGGCACCCCGCCGGATTCGTAGGCGATGCGCCCGGCCTCGACCGCCATACGGAAGGCCCTCGCCACGGCGGAGGGATCGCCGGCGATGGCGATGGCGGTGTTGACGAGGACGGCGTCGGCCCCCATCTCAAGGGCCTCGGCGGCATGGCTGGGACGGCCGAGCCCGGCGTCGACCACCACAGGCACGGTGGCTTGGGCGATGATGATCTCGATCTGCCGCCGCGTCGCAATGCCTTGGTTCGAGCCGATGGGCGAGCCGAGGGGCATGACCGTGGCCGTGCCGACGTCCTGGAGGCGCTTCGCGAGGACGGGATCGGCGTTGATGTAGGGCAGCACGGTGAAGCCCTCCTTCACGAGGATCTCCGCCGCCTTCAGCGTCTCGATGGGATCGGGCAGGAGGTAGGTCGGATCGGGATGGATCTCGAGCTTGACCCACGGCGGCAGTCCGGCGGAGACGGCGAGGCGGGCGAGGCGCACGGCCTCCTCGGCATTCATCGCCCCCGAGGTGTTCGGCAGCAGGAGGTAGCGCTCCGGGTCGATGTAGTCGAGGATGTTGGCGTAGGGATCGCCCTTTCCGCTAAGGTCGGCGCGCCGCAGGGCCACGGTCACGATCTCCGTGCCGGAGGCCTCGAGGGCATCGCGCATGGCCTCGTTCGACGAGAACTTCCCCGTCCCGACCATGAGACGGGAATGGAAGACGCGGTCGGCAATGACAAGAGGCGCAGGCACGGCGAAAAGGCGGGTTCGGTCCTCCGCCGGAGGCGGCGGGGCTGGAACACTACGGGATGCCCCGGAAAGCTCCACAAAAAAACCTCTCCGATGGACTCGGAGAGGTTTTCTTTGAGCAAGCCTTGACAACCAGGCCCACCACAACAACAACCAAGCAATGAAACTCAAAGGGCCAACAACTGCCCTTTCAACAACACGGCCAGTCTACTGGTTTTCGGTGCGGCGGTCCAGAGTTTTTCGCAAAATTTTCTAACAGCGATGCAATTTTTCTCAATTTTGATCAGGGCTTCTGATTTTTCAGGAGATCCCGGATCTCGGCAAGGAGCTTGACGTCGGCGGGGACTTCGGGTTCGCCGGTGGCTTCGGCCTTTTTCTCCATCATGGTGCGGAGCTTGTTCATCGGCTTGACGAAGACGAAGAAGACCACGGCGGCGAGGATGAGGAACCGGAAGACGGCACTCCCGAAGCTGGCACCGCCGCTGATGAGCGCTTCCTGCAGGGCCTGGCCCTGGGCCTCCAGCGCGGCGGCGTCGAGATCCGTCCCCTTGGTGATGGTGTTCTGGATGACGGCGACAATGGGCTCGATGATGCCTTTGACGATGCCGTCGACCAGCGTGCCGAAGGCGGCGCCGATGACGACACCGACGGCGAGGTCGATGACATTGCCCTTGAGGGCGAATTCGCGGAATTCAGACAGCAGTTTCTTCATGGTCCAGGGATGGGTTGGGGTGGATAGGACAGAGGCGGATACGCTGGCGTTTCAAAAGGCGCGTTCTCGGACAGACGAACTGGAACCAGTCGTTGGCCATCGTGCCGCCAGCATGGCAAAACGCCGGACCGCCGCAAGTCGAATTCTCGCCGATGCGAAAAATCCTGCACCCTTTCTCACGCAGCCTTCTGGAACTGCTCGACCGCCTTCCAGACGGCGAGCACGGCGAGGAGCACGATCGCGACCACGCTGATCCAGAAGCCGAGGTCATAGCCCAGCGAGGGTTTCAGGGACGCCGGGAGACGGCGGTAGCGGAAGTGGACCGCCCCGACCACGACGAGAAGGAGGATCGCCGCCGTGATCGCCCCGCCGGCCAAGACCATGAAGACCGGATCCCACATGATGAAGAAAAGCACCGCCCACAGAGCCGGGAAGAAGAAGGAGAAGAAAGCGATGGCCTTCCCCCGCGAGACGGGATTGTGGTAGTCGAACAAGCCCACGGCGCTGAAGGCGTCGGAGAAGAGGCGGCTCCACGCGGCGAGGGCTGCGAAGAGCGTCGAGAAGAGCACGAAGAAGGCCCCGACGAGGAAGGCCATCTCGGCCCAAGTGCCGAGGGAGTCGGTGTACATGCGCGAGAGGGTCTTCACCGTCTCGAAGCCCTCCGGCTGCAAGCCTTGCGAGTGGAGAATGGCCGCGCCGAGGAGGTAGAAAGCGATGGTCATCAGCGTGTAGACCACCATCGAGAGGAAGGCGTCCCAGTACATCACCCGGATCCACCCTTTCGCCCGTCGCCTCCATTCGGGCGTGTCCTCGCGCGGACCGGTGCGGGCGGCATAGCCTTTCTCCAGCAACCAGTAGTTGTAGGCCATGATCTCGTCGCCCCCCACCCCGGTGATGCCGAAGACGGCGATGGCGACGCCCACGACGGCGACGGGGATGCCGTTCCAGAAGGAGAGCCCCTCGACGATCTGCTCCCGCGTCATCGCGAACTCGGTGAACTGCACACCCAGCACGCAGGCGAAGGTGAAGAGGGCGAAGGCCCCTATCATGAGGACGGAGAGCTTCTCGATGAACCGGTATTTCCCGCGGAAGATCATCAGCGAGACGGTCGGCGCGGCGAGACAGACCCAAGCCCAGACCGGCACGGCGGGCACGATGATGTTCAGGATCAGGCCCACGCCGCCGATGATGCCCCCGACTTGGAGCGGCTTGATCAGCATCATCAGCAGCCAGAGCCAAGTCACCCAGTTCCCTTTGAAGAGTCTCGGACCGGGAAGCTGGTTGAGCGCCTCGAAGGTCGTCTCGCCGGAGTGGATCGCGTGCTTCCCGAACTCAAGCTGCACGAAGACCTTCACGAGGCAGCTCGCGATGATGACCCACATCGCGACGAAGCCCGCCTTCGCCCCCAGCGCCGTCGTGGCGATGAGCTCGCCCGAGCCGACGATGGAAGCGGTGAGGATGAAGCCCGGCCCCAGATAGCGGAGCATCCCGCCGAAGGACGAGGGAGGATCTGCGATCAAGGACCGATCAGCCATGGAGGGCGGGGCTGCGGAACGCAGCCCCGGTAAAAGGTGAAAGGTAAAAAGTAAAAGGTGGCCCGTGAACCGAGCACTGATTACTGATCACTGAGCTGGCTTTGGCGCGTTGGCTGGATCGGTGATCTGCGGCCAGTCGTCGGTGCGGAAGGGATCCACGGGCAGGCCGTTGCGGCCGCGCAGGTTCGCGACCGGATTGTCCGCCCACGCGTAGCGCACCGCGACGGGATTCGCCACGGCGGCGCTGGAGATCTCCACCTTGTCGGCGGCGGCGACCTTGCCGGTGGCCCAGTGCCAGACCTTGTCCTCGCCGGCCACGGCAAAGCCGACGACCTCCTCCGTATCGAAGGCGTAGAGACCGCCCTTGCCGGGATTGTCGAAGGTGAGAATGGCCTTTCCATCCTTGACTTCCATGGACTTGTAGCTGGGATTGAGATGTTCGACCTCCTGCCCGTAATCGCGGGCGAGGGCGATGCGGGCGAGCCGCTTGGCCACGTTCTGCTTGTCGCGCGGGTGGATGTCGCGGCCTTCGCCGAGGTCGTAGATCACGGCTTGGCCGGTGTTCGGCAGGGCGAGGGTGTTCGACTGCGCCTCGCGCAGCTCGGCCCAGTCGGATTCGCCGGGCTCCGGCTTCTCCGCCTTGAAGTCGGCGAGCTGGACCCAGTAGAAGGGGAAGTCGCCGATGCCCCAGGCCTTGCGCCATTCGGAGATCATGAGACCGAAAAGGTCGTCGTACTGATAGGCCCGCGAGGCATTGGACTCGCCCTGGTACCAGATCGCGCCGCGGATGCCGTAGCCGATGGTGGGATGCAGCATGCCGGCCCAGATGTTGCCGGGACGGGCGTTGCCGGTGAGCAGGTTGCTGGGCTGGCGTGGCGCGGGCTTGCCAGCGGCCTTGGCCTCGTCGGCCTTGACCTTCCAGTCGGCCATCGCCTTCTCGTGGTCGTAGGTGGACTCGGTGCGCTTCCATTGCTCCATCACCGAGGCAAAGCGGGTGTCGGCCTCCATCGTCTCGCGGGACACCCAGGCCTCGGCGGCGGACCCGCCCCAGGCATTGTCGATCAGGCCGACGGGGACGCCGAGGGCCTGGTGGAGCTGGCGTCCGAAGAAATAGCCGACGCCGGAGAAGTCCCCGACGGTCTCGGGGGTGCAGAGGTCCCACTGCCCCTTGAAGTCATCCTGCTTCTCCTGCGTGCCGACGAGGGGCACGGTGATGAAGCGGATGTTGGGGTAGTTCGCCGAGGCGATCTCGAGATCGGGATCGTCGGACTGGCTCACCGACCACTGCATGTTCGACTGGCCCGAGCAGATCCAGACCTCGCCGACGACGATGTTGGAAAGGACGATGCTCTCGCCCTTCGAGGCGATCGTCATGCGCAGGGCGTGGTGCGAGCCGGGCATCGGCTGCAGGACCGCCTTCCATTTGCCGTCCTCACCGGCCTTGGCCTGATGGGTCTGGCCCGCGATGGTCACGGTCACGTCCGCACCCGGATCTGCCCAGCCCCAGATGGGATTGGCCAGATCGCGCTGCAGGACCATGTGGTTTCCGACGAGGGCGGGGAGCTTCAGGCCGGCCTGCAGGCCGGTCGCCGCGAAGGCGGACAGGAGGAAGGTCAGGAAGACGGGAGTTCGTTTCATCGTGCGGGTTGTAGCGAAAGCC
>CAYSZN010000239.1:0-2465 GCA_964435425.1 uncultured Akkermansia sp.
ACCCATTCGGCGACGTTGCCGTGCATGTCGTGGAGTCCCCAGGGATTGGGCGCGTAGCTGCCGGCAGGGGCGGTGCGCCCCAGCGACCGCCCGGCCGGGCTCTGGTAGGGATGGCGCCCGTCGCAGTTGGCGGCGTCGCCGTTCAGGGTGGGGCCAAAGGAGAAAGGCGTCGTCGTCCCGGCACGGCAGGCGTATTCCCATTGCGTCTCGGTGGGCAGGGCCCAGCGCCAGCCCGTCGGCACGGGATGGGCCTCGTTCATCTTCGCCACCCAGGCCTGGGCGTCGAACCAACTGGTGAAATAGACCGGGTGCGACGGATCGACGGCGCCGATCTCGCCATAGGAGATGCCGCCCGCCTTCAGCTCGGCCACGCCGCCGCCCATGGTCCGCTGCCATTGCTCCTGCGTCAGCTCGAACTGCGCCATCCAGAAGCCGCGCGTCAGGGTGGCCCGGTAGGGCTGCTGGTCCTCTTGGAATTTCTCCTCGTGGTCCGGTGCGCCCATCGAGAAGGTCCCTGGCGGGCACCAGACCATGGGAATGCCGTGGATCGTTCGCTGTTCGCCCGCAGCCTGGCCCGCCATCGCTGCCACGAGGCTGAATCCGGCGGGGAAGGCTGCCGGAGCGGTCGTCCCACCCGGTGCCGCCATCGGGGCGGGGGCGGCCGGGGTATCGGCTGGAGGCGTCGGATTCGTGGACTCCGCCTTCATCGATTCGACGAGCTTCCGCCAGACCATGACCTTGCGGGCGGCCTCGCTCGCGTCCATGCCCTGCGACGGAGTTTCGCCCGGCGCGGCAGGCGTCGTCATGCCCAACTCGGCGGGGCTTTTCAGGACGGGACGCGGGGACGGCGCGGCGCCGTCGCTCTGGTTGAAAGTGAACTTGGTGCCGGCGAGGTTCAGCTTGGTGTATTCCGCCGGTTCGTGGTGGGGGCGGCGCTCGTCGGGCGGCAGGTCGTTGGCCTCGTCCTCCTGTGCCCATTGCGCGGAGGTGGCCCCGACCTCCTCGCGCGTCGCGGCGAAGACTTGCAGCAGCGGCACATCGGGCGTCTGGAGATGGCGGGCCAGCACCTCGGTGAAGAGCCCGTCGTTGGCCCGCTGTCCGGCGTCGGCCGAGTAGCTGATGAGGGTGCCGCTCGGCGGGCTGAGCTGGGCGAGCCCCTGCCGGCCTCCGACGAGCGAGCGTGTCCCCGTCGGCGTCTCGGCCCGCAGGGGATTGTCGCGGCAGCAGTCGAGAATGACGACCTTCACCTGCGCGCCGGTCTGGTCGAGCGAATCCACCCAGGCCTGAAGGGAGACGCTGGAGCTGCTGAGGCGGCGCTTCATCCGCTCTACATCCGCACTGATGCTGGACACGTCGGTGTCGTTCACGAGCAGGTAGTTGGCCCCGTGGTATTCGACGCCGTGCCCCGCGAAGTAGACCAGGGCGCAGGTCGCCCCGGCGGCCCGGTCGAGGAACTGGTCGAAGGCGTCCTGCGTCGTCCTCCAGTCCGAATCGGCGAGCAGGGTCGTCTCGAAGGGCGGATTCACCGACCGCAGCGCCTCCGCCATGCGCTTCGCATCGCTCACGGCGACGCTCAACTGCCCCTCGGGACCGAGGTTCCGGTATTGGTCGACACCGACGACGAGGGCGACGCGCCGCTCCTGCGCCCGGACGTCGGAGAGCCCACCGGAGAGGACCGCCCCCGCCAGCAGGACCATCGTCCAAGCGGGCGCGGCAAGGCGGCCTCTGCGCTGTGGATTGCTCATCCCCGTTTTGCCAGTGCCGCCGCGACGAAGCCCTTGAAGAGCGGATGGGGCGCGGTCGGTTTGCTTTGGAACTCGGGGTGCGACTGCACCGCGATGAAGAAGGGATGGTCGGGGATCTCGATGATCTCGCCGAGCTTGCCGTCGGGCGAGGTGCCGACGAGGCGGAAGCCCTTCTCCTCGAAGAGGGAGAGGTAGTTCTGGTTCAGCTCGTAGCGGTGGCGATGGCGCTCGCTGACCGTGGTGCTGCCGTAGAGGGCCGCGGACTTGCTGTCCGGCGCGATCTTCGCCTCCCAGGTGCCGAGGCGCATCGTGCCGCCCTTGTCCATGACCTCCTTCTGGTCCTCGAGCAGGCAGATGACGGGATGGGGCGTGCCCGGGTCGAACTCGGTGCTGTGCGCGCGCTCGAGGCCGCAGGCGTGGCGGGCGAACTCGATCGTCGCGATCTGCATGCCGAGGCAGATGCCGAAATAGGGGATGCCGTTCTCGCGGGCATACTGGGCCGCCGCGATCTTGCCCTCGATGCCCCGGTCGCCGAAGCCGCCAGGGATGAGGATGCCGGAGACGCTCTCGAGATACTTGGCCGCGCCGAACTCCTCGATGTCGCTGGAGTCGACCCGCACGATCTCGACATGGGTGTCGTTCGCCGCGCCGGCGTGGGTGAGGCTCTCGTAGATGGACTTGTAGGCGTCCTTGAGGTCGATGTACTTGCCGACGACGCCG
>CAYSZN010000239.1:2475-6253 GCA_964435425.1 uncultured Akkermansia sp.
TTCACCGAATGGGTCGGATTGACGATGCGGTCGACCATGTTACGCCATTCCAGCAGGTCGGGCTCGGCGGTCTCGAGGCCGAGGCGCTCGCAGATGATGCCGTCGAGGTGCTGGTCGTGCAGGTTCAGCGGAGCGCGGTAGATCGTGCCCTTCACATCGAGGAAGGGGATCACGGCCTCGGGGCGCACGTTGCAGAACATGCCGATCTTCCGCCGCACGTCGAGGTCGATGGGATGCTCGGCGCGGCAGAGGATCACGTCCGGGGCGATCCCGATCTCGCGCAGCTTCGCGACGCTCTGCTGCGTGGGTTTCGTCTTCAGCTCCTCGGCCGCCTGGATGAAGGGCACCAGCGTCGCGTGGATGAAGGCGACGTTCTCGTGGCCGACCTCGTCCTTGAACTGGCGCAGCGCCTCGAGGAAGGGCAGGCCCTCGATGTCGCCCGTGGTGCCGCCGATCTCGGTGATGATGATGTCGGTGTCGTCGCGCTTCGCGACCTCGTGGATGCGGTTCTTGATCACGTCGGTGACGTGGGGGATGACCTGCACCGTCGCGCCGAGGTAGAGCCCCTCGCGCTCGTTCTTGATGACGGTCTCGTAGACCTGTCCGCTCGTGAGGTTGTTCAGTCGGGAAAGGCGGCCGCTGGTGAAGCGCTCGTAGTGCCCGAGGTCGAGGTCGGTCTCGGCCCCGTCGTCGAGCACGTAGACCTCGCCGTGCTGGAAGGGGCTCATCGTCCCCGGATCGACGTTCAGATAGGGGTCGAACTTCTGCATTAGGACACGCAGACCGCGCCGTTCCAGCAGCGTGCCGAGCGCTGCGGCGGCGAGCCCTTTTCCAAGCGAACTGACCACACCGCCAGTGACGAAAATGTACTTCATCGGGACAACGAATCGTGGAGTATCGCCGCCTGCTCGGGAGTGTCAACGCCGGGCGAGGCATCGTCGGTGACGACGACCCGGATTCTCGCCCCGTTCTCCAGGGCACGGAGCTGCTCCAGGCCCTCCGTCCGTTCGAGGAGCGAGGGAGGCCAGGCGACGAAATCGAAGAGAAAGTCCCGCCGGAAGCCGTAGATGCCCTTGTGGCGGTAGCAGACGAGGTCCTCCGGCACATTCCGGGGATGCGGGATCTGGCTGCGGGAGAAATAGAGGGCGTGGCCGTCGCGGGCGATCGTCACCTTCACCACGTTCGGATCGGCGAGCACGGGATCGGAGGCGGCCACGGGGTTCGCCGCCGTGATCATGGGCAGGTCCGGATCGGCGAGGAGGGCGGCGGCGAGGGCGTCGATCAGGTCTGGATCGATGAGCGGCTCGTCGCCCTGGATGTTGAGGATGTGCGACATCTCCGGGAAGGCCTCCGCCACCTCGGCGGCCCGGTCCGTGCCGCTGGGATGGTCGTCCCGCGTCATCGTGGCGTGTCCGCCGAAGGCCTCCACCGCCGCCGCGATGCGCTCGTCGTCGGTCGCGACGGTGAGGCGGGCGAGATTCCGGCATCCGAGGCAGCGGTCCCAGACATGCTGGATCAGCGGCTTGCCCGCGATGAGGTGGAGCGGCTTGCCCGGAAAGCGCGTCGATCCCCAGCGGGCGGGGATGACGCCGAGGACCTGATAGGGTTGGGTCGGCATGTCGAGAGGGTTCGGTCACGCCACGAAGTCGCGGATTGGGAATTACGCAAGGGAATCCGTCGAGGAAAGGGCCTCCTTCCACAAACCATTTGAATCCCCCGGCTTTTCTGCCATCCTCCCAAGGCCCATTTTTCAAGGGGCCGAGACCTGCATGGGCAGAGAACGGAACAAGGCGATCCTCGCGCTCGAGGATGGGACGGTCTTCCACGGCACCGGGTTCGGAGCCGTGACGACGCGCACTGGCGAGGCGTGCTTCAACACGTCGATGACCGGCTATCAGGAGATCCTCACCGATCCCTCCTACCGCGTGCAGATCGTGGCGATGACCTATCCGCTGATCGGCAACTACGGCGTCGGCGAGACCGATGCCGAGAGCGGCGCGATCCACGCGAGCGGCTTCGTCGTCGAGGAGCTCTGCGACGTGCCGAGCAACTGGCGCAGCGAGCGCTCGCTGCACGACTACCTGCTCGCCGCGGGCGTGCCGGGGATCGAGGGGATCGACACCCGCGCCCTGACGAAGCGCCTCCGCGTCGCCGGAGCGATGCGCGCCGCCCTCTGCACCGACGGCAGCCTCGACGCCGACGGGGCCGTGGAGATGGCCCGCCAGTCCGCGCCGATGGAGGGATCGGACTTCGTGAGGGAGGTGACCACCGAGCACGGATACCGCTGGGACCCCGACGGGGTCCTGAGCCGCGAGTGGACTCTCGTGAACCCTTCCCTCGACGAAGCCCTCGTCGAGGTGGACGGACAGGTCTACCGCCCCCTCCCCGAGACGAAATATCGCATCGTCGCCTACGACTTCGGGATCAAGCACAACATCCTCCGCAGCTTGCGCCAGAAGGGCTTTGACGTCGAGGTGGTGAACTCCCGCACCCCCGCCTCCGAGGTGCTGGCCCGGGATCCCGACGGCATCTTTCTCTCGAACGGCCCCGGCGATCCCGCCGCGCTCGGCTACATCCATGACGAGATCCGCCAGATCGTGGGAAGGAAGCCCATCTTCGGCATCTGCCTCGGCCACCAGGTCCTCGCCCACGCCTTCGGCGGCCGGACCTTCAAGCTGAAGTTCGGCCATCGCGGCGGCAACCATCCGGTGAAGGACCTCCGCACCGGCAGGATCGCGATCACCTCGCAGAACCACGGCTTCGCCGCCGACGCGGAGTCCCTGCCCGCCCAGGTCGAGGTCACCCACCTGAACCTGAACGACGGCACCGTCGAGGGGATGCGGCACCGCGACCATCCCGTGTTCTCCGTCCAGTACCACCCCGAAGCCGCCCCGGGACCGAACGACGCCTCCTACTTCTTCGAAGAATTTGCCAATCTGATTGATCAAACGCGCTAGTCCGTGGTAAAACCGAACCCCTATGGCCACCATCACCATCTACGTCCCGGATCAGGAACCCATCGAACTCGCCCTCGACGGCTACGAGCAGGTCTCGATCGGACGCGGGCCGGACAACGACATCGTCCTCGACCACGGCTCCCTGTCCGGCTCCCATGCCGTGATCCACAACGTCGGCGGCGTCTTCCAGCTCCAGGATCTCGGCTCGACCAACGGCACCTACGTGAACGGCGGGGCCATCACCGAGGCGGTGCTCTCGAACGGTGCGCGCATCCAGTTCGGCACCGTCGAGGCGGTCTTCCAGGACGAGACCGAGGCCGGCCCGGATTTCGGCGTCTCCTCCGGCGGCAGCGGCTACACCAGCGGCCATACCTCCGAGATCGCCCAGGCCTCGAACCGTCCCGCCGACTTCAAGAATCTCTCCCCCATCGAGAAGGTGGTGAAGAAGAACGTCCTCGGCCAGATCGCGATCCTCGTCGGAGTCGTGGCCATCCTCGCCGCCATCGCCCTCGTGGTCCTCTCGACCATGATGACGGCGGCCTGATCCGGATGACCCGCCTCCGCGTCCCTCCAACCCCCTGCCGACCCTTCCCCGGATCCGCCGCGCGCTCCGGGGACCGGCCTTGTTCTTGAACTCCGATTTTCCCATGTCCAACACCATCGTGATCGGCGCCCAGTGGGGCGACGAAGGCAAAGGCAAGATCGTCGACCTCCTCACCGAGAAGGCCGACGTCGTCGTGCGTCCCCAGGGCGGCAACAACGCCGGCCACACCGTCATCAGCGAAGGCAAGCAGTACATCCTGCACCTCATCCCCTCGGGC
>CAYSZN010000240.1:0-6215 GCA_964435425.1 uncultured Akkermansia sp.
CGGAGAAGTCCTTCGGCAGTGCTCCGGCGGCGAAGGAAAATCCCTTCTCCTCCGACGTCCCTCCGGTGAAGAACGCCTTCGCTGCCTCTCAGAAGCCTGTCTCGGAGGAGCCTGGCCAAGGCCCGGCCGACCTCGAGGGATTTGCCGCTCCAAAATCGGAAGACACCTTCGACGGCGCCTTCCCGGGGTTCGCTCCCTTCGAGAAACCTGCGGCGAAGGACGGGGGCGGGCAAGGCTTCGCGACGCTCTTCTCGAAGCAGGCCGACGCGGACGCCGATCTGCCCTTTCCCGGGAAGCCCGCCTTTTCCGGTGGTGCGGAGGCTGCCGCGAAGGAGCCCGAGGGAGTCTGGGGCGCGATGTTCAGCGGCAAGGCCATGGAAGGCGAGGAGGCGCTGCACGACGAGGTTGCGGGATTCGCCGAAGCTCCCTTCGAGAGCATCGGGAAGCTCCTGAACCAGGTGCCGACCACGCCCAAGGCCGAAGCCGCGCCGGCCGAAGCGGCTCCCGAGGAGAAGCCGGAGGAGGCGATCCCTTCCGGGTTCGGGGCGCCATCCGCTCCTCCGGCCGTCGCCGCTGGTTTCGACTCTCCAGACCCGAGCGGAGCCTTCGCCGCTGGCTTCACCGCGTTTTCCCCGGCGAGCGCCGACGAGGCAAAGAAGGAGGAGCTTCCACCGGAGAAAGCCCGCGAAGTGACTTGGTCCTTCGATGCGCCGACGGCCCCCGCCAGCGTTTCCGCCGAGGCGTTTCCTCCGGTCCCGGCTGGCTTCGATCTTCCCGGGTCGCCTGCGCCGTCCGAACCTGCGTCTGCGCTGCCTCAGGGTTTTGCCCCCTTCTCTGCGCCTGCGGCGGTGCCTGCCGCTGTCCCGGCTCTGCCGGTGGAGGCCGCCGTGGCGGAGCCGGAGGCCGTGGCTCCCTTCGAGGTGGCCGAGGATCCCGTTGCCGAGCCAGTGGCCGAGCCCTTTTCCCCCGTGGTTCTCGAGCCGGCCGACGAGTCCCCCGCGCCTCCGGCGGCGGTGCCCGTGGTCGGCCAGTCTGGGATCTCCTCCGAGGACGACCGGGATCTCGAGCTCCGGGCCATCTTCTCGACGAGTGAATCCTTCAACCTTTCGAAGGTGGCGCGCAAGGTCGTTGCCCTGCCCGGGATCCAGAGCTGCTCGCTCTCCCTCCCCGGCAAGCTCGTCCAGGCGTCGCGCAAGGAGGAGAACCGCGTCGGCGACGAGGCCCGCGAGATGGTCGCGACGCTGCGCAGCCTTGCCAAGCTCACGGGATTGCCCGAGGCCCGGACCTTCACCCTCCAGACCGACCGGGGAGTCGTCAGCCTCTTCCTCGACGGCGAGTGCTGCGTCACGGTCCACCACGATGCCTCCGCCTTCCAGCCCGGCGTGCGGGAGAAGCTGATCCTCGTCGCCCGCAACCTCGCCAAACTGCGCGAGTAGCCTCCCTCCGTTCCCATGGCCCTGGTCCGACACGACAGCCACGAAGTCCAGTTCAAGATCGTGTACTGCGGTCCTCCCGAAGGCGGCAAGACGACGAACCTCCAGTATGTCCACCGCCGCCTCGATCCGGCCATGCGGGGCGACCTCGTCTCCATCGCCACCGAGACGAACCGGACGATCTGCTTCGATTTCCTGCCGGTCCACGAGACGGTCGTCGCGGGCTACCGCACCCGCTTCCAGCTCTATGCGGTGCCGGGGCAGAGCCTCCTCGCCGAGACACGGCGGAGCGTGCTCGCCGGAGCGGACGGCGTCGTCTTCGTGGCTGATTCCTCCCGCGGACGCCTCGGTGCGAACCTCGAGGCCTGGCACGGCTACCGCGATGCCCTGATCGCGAACCGTGTCCATCCCGACCGGGTTCCCGTCGCCTACCAGTACAACAAGCGCGACCAGGCCGACGCGATGGAGCCGGAGGAGCTCGACGACGCCTTCTCCGTGCGCGGCCCCTCCTTCCTCGCCTGCGCGGTCTCCGGCTATCAGGTCTTCGCCACCCTCGACTGGGTGGTCCAGGAGATCCTGCGTGGATTTCACACCTCCCTCCCTGCGGCGAAGCGTGGCAAAGCCTCTTCCTTGGTCCTCAGCCAGTAGTCCGTTGCCGGAATTAGTTGGCGTTTGGGCTTGAATCTCCTCCTCCCAGCCTTCGTATTAATAGGACGAACAAGACCAGCGGCGACCAAGGCCCCCAAGACCCATGGAAAGCAGAGACAGCGAGCTGCCTGGCGACGAGGCGGACTTCACCGCCGCCGTGCCTCTCGAGATCGACGAGGAGACGGCGGCGCGGACCGACGACCTCCTGCGCGAGTTCGCCGAGGACGCAGGGCTCGAGACCGCGCTGGTCGTGGACCGCAGCGGCGCGCTCGTCGCCGGCATCTCCAGCGAGGCCGACGTGACCGTCGAGATCATCTCCGCCCTCGTCGCCGGCGCGAGCGGAGCGATGCGGGCGCTGGTGGCCCGGCTCGGCGAGACCGGAGCGGTCGAGAGCCTTCATTTCGGGGGAAACCGGCTTGTCTACCTGAAGGAGACGGTGCACCGCTTCATCCTCGTCGCCGTGGCGGAGACCTCGCGCCCGGCCGGGCTCGTCCGCCAGAAGGCCCACTCCATCGAGGACGCGCTCGCCGCAGTGCTCGGCGAGATCCGTCCCGCCGTCCCGTCTCCGGAGCCTCCGGCCCCGCCATCGAAGTCCCTACGGGACGTCGCCCGTGAGCGGGCCGCGCAGCGGGTCGCGTCCTTGCCCCCGGAGCTGGAGCCGGATCTGGAGCTGGCACCGGAGATCCTCCCCCTGTCCGACGGACTGGAAGACAGCGAGTTTCTCTTCGATCCCGAACCCGACTGGGAGGAGGCCTTTGCCGCGCTCGACCTTCGCCACGAGCTGGCCGAGGAGGAGTCCGAGCCTGCGGAGCCCGGCGAGCCGAAGGAGGTCCACGAGCCGATCGACTTCGGCGAACCCGAGATCGTGATCGAGCCGTCCATTCCGTCTTCGACGCTGGATCTGCCGGTCGATTCGCCGTTCGAGGAGGACGACTGGGAGGAAAAGGCGCGGCTCGAGGAAGAGGAGGCCGCAGAGAGTGGGGACGACGTCCCCGAGTCTCTCGACGAAGACGAGGAGGAGTTGCCCGTCGTCGTCCTGCCTCCGCCGATCCCCATGGCCGATGAAGAGATCCTCTTCGGAGGGGAGGACAGGTTCGAGGAGGGAAGTCCGTCCGTGTCGTCAGTGGAAGGGCTCCCGGAGGCGTCCTTCTCCGAGACGCTTTTCGAGGAGATCGATCTGGTGGAGGCCGACGACGAAGAGGAGGAAGAGACGGAATCCGTCCTCTCCATCGACGACGAGTTCGACGAATCTGACCAGTCAGACCCGTCCGACGACGATGCCGAATCGGAAGAAGTCTTCGAGTTCGACGAAGGGGACGAAGACTCCACAGAAGAATCGCCCCAAGACGAGGACCCAGATGAGATCGCCCGCGAGATCGAGGAAATGATCGCCGAGGAGGACGAGGAATCGGAGATCCGCGGTGCCGGACCCTTCTATTTCTGAGCCGCCGAGGGGCTCATCCGATTTCGACGCTCCCGTCGGGATGCTTCGTGAAGCGGTGCAGCGCCTGGTTGTCGGCGTCGCGGTGGGTGAAGACGATCCGCTCGCGGGAAATTCTCAGGTGGGTGAAGCCGTTGATGTCCTGGCCAAAGGGGATCCCGCGGCCCGATTCGAGCTTCCGCACCTTGGCACCTCCCCCTCCGGACAGGAGATGGGAGGTGAAGAGGCCCTCCAGTTCGAGATGCTGGAGGTCGTGGTCGTGGCCGCAGAGGTAGGCGTGGACGCGATGCTCCTGGAACAGTCCGTTCCATGCCTTCACCAGATTCTTCGTGTCTCCGTGGGCGCCGTTGGAATAGAGCGGATGGTGGCCCATCGCGAGGGTGAAGGGAGCGCGGGGCGTCTTCAGCTCGGCCTCGAGCCAGGCGAGCTGCGCCTCTGCCTCCTCCTGTGTCAGCGAGGCGCGGACTTTTCCCGTTTTCTTGTTCAGCCCTCCGCTGACCGAGGGCAGGTTGGTGTCGAGCGCGATGACCGTGGCGAACGGAGAACCGACCGGGCCGAGATCGAAGCGATGCCATTTCGCGGGCATGCGCCATCGGGTGCCGCCGCGCGCCGCGTAGGCGAGCTGCACCGTTTCTCCGCCCTCGTTGTCGTGGTAGTCGTGGTTTCCGAGGATCGCCCAGCAGGGACCGGGAAAGAGGTCGTCCGGATAGACCTCCTCGAAGGTGTTGCGCCAGCGCTCCGAATCAACGGAGAACGCATCCTTCGCCTTGGAATAGAAATTGTCGCCGAGCAGCAGCATGGCCTCGGGCGCGGTGCCGAGCGATCTGCGGAACGCGGCCATCGCCTCGGCCACCTGCCGCTGGCCCGATCCCGTCGTGCCGAAGTCGCCGATGGCGAGGAGATGGATCGCATCGTCGTCGCCCTTCGCCTCCGCGGAGATCCCGCCGCGGAGGTTCAGGCCCAGATAGGCGCTGGAGCAGAAGAGCGTCTTCAGGACGCGGCGGCGGTCGGGGAGGGCGGGCGATGCATGGGCGGGGAAGGGTGGCGGATCGCCCCAGTGAAGGGAAAACCGCGTTCCGAATCAAGCCGGGAATCCGGAAATCTCACCTCTTCTCCGGCAGGATCGCGCAAGCGCCCTTGCAGCCGAAGATCCGGCTGAAGAAGAGGCGGTGCTTGGAGACGAAGCGATAGACGATCTCGGCGATCTGGATGACGCCGGGGATCCATAGGAAAAGCCCGGTCGGCACGAGCAGCGGAATCCTCATGCCGAGAAAGCGGATCGCCCTCGCCCCGCGATGGATCTCGCCCGAGGGTGTGACGCAGTGGATCGCCTCGAGGAGGTCCTCGCGCGTGATCTGCGGCGCGATGGCGGCGGCGCGTTCGTCTTTCAGCGGCACCATCTCGACGGCCCCGCGCCAGTCGAGCCAGGAGAGAAAGCGGCTCTGGAAAGTGCAGAGGGGGCAGTCGCTGTCGAAGAGGAGGGTGTGCTTCATGTCAGGAGTCACGGGTCCAGCTTCCGTTGTTCGAGGATGGCCCGGTATTCGGAGGCGTAGGAGGGAACGTCGGCGGTTTCTTCGGGATCGGAGACGACGAGGTCCCATCGGTCGTTGCATCCCGTGCAGCGGTAGGCGACAGAATCCCCGATTTCCCAGCCTTCCTCGGGCCGGGGCGTGAGGCGGCGGGCCTCCTGTCCGCAATCGACGCAGACGATCGTATCGGCTATCTCCATTTCCATCCACTTTCGCATACGTCCCCATGTCCGGCAATCTCCAGCCCGTCATTGTCCTCGTCGCGCCGCAGAAGGCCGAAAACATCGGAATGTGCGCCCGGGCCATGCTCAACTGCGGCCTGAACCGGCTCCGCCTCGTGAACCCGCGCAAGGGCTGGCCGAACGAGGCGGCCCGGCGGACGGCGGCCGATGCCGACGAGGTGCTCGACGGGGCCGAGGTCTTCGGGAGCCTCGACGAGGCCATCGCCGACTGCCGCCACGTCGTCGCCGCGACGGCCCGGCCCCGCGCCATTCCGGTTCCAGTGGCCGAGGCCGAAGAGGCGGCGGAGAAGGTGGTGACCTGGGGCTGGGCCGGTGGACAGGCCGCCATTCTCTTCGGCGCGGAGGCCTGCGGCCTCGATACGGATTCGGTTTCCAGAGCCGACTGTCTCCTGAAGTTCGCGACGAATCCCGAGTTTCCCACGCTCAACCTCGCCCAGAGCGTGCTGCTGTTCTCCTGGGAATGGCGGGCGGCGGCGCTGCGGGGGACGCCGGGAAAGGAGGCCCCCGCCGAACCCGCGACGCGCGGGGAGCTGCTGCCGTTCTTCGACCGTCTCGAGCGTGCCCTCGACGAGAGGGGCTTCTTTCTCACGCCCGAGCTGCGACCGACCACGATCAAGCGCCTGCGCAGCCTCTTCGTCCGGGCCGCTCCCGAAGAGCGCGATGTGGCGCTGCTGCACGGGGTGCTGACCGCCTTGATGAAAGAGCGGTGACGCCCGAAATTCGGATTTCGCAACGAGCGCGTTTGACGCCTTGCACGATGGCGGGGAATGCGATTTCGTAGAGTCTCAGTCTCCCCCACTCCGCCGATGAAATCGCTCTCCCTCCTTCCCGTCGTCCTCGCCCTGTCCTTCCTTTCGTCCACCCATGCGGCGGAGTTCTCGATCGAGCAGGAAGCCGACGGCGTCGCCGTCCTGATCGACGG
>CAYSZN010000241.1:0-6205 GCA_964435425.1 uncultured Akkermansia sp.
CATTCAGGTCGCGAACGATGATTCGTCGGAAGGTTGGCACGTTCCGCTACCTCGGACAATGGTAGCGGAAGGTGCGAACCTTCCGACGAATGGGACCGGGAGATGACCCGCTATGAAACGGATCGCCTGCCTCAGCGCAGAGCCCCCGCCTTCCGCAGCACTTCGCCCACGACTTCGGTCCAGCGGGCGTAGCCCATGGGGCTGAGGTGCAGGCCGTCTTCGAGAAACCATTCCTTGCCCGGCGCACCGTCCGCTCCAGCCAGCATCGGGGTGGCGATGTCGGCGTAGTGGAGGAACTCCTTGGCCTCGCAGATGGCGGCGATGGCTTCGTTGGCGCGGGCCATCTCGGGCCAGAGGCTCCACCGCTTGACGCTCGGCTTGATGGCGATGTAGACGAGCGGCACGCCCGGCAGCTTCTTCTCGCAGAGGGAGACGAGGGTTTGGAAATCGGCCGCGACCTGCTCGGCGGTGCGGTCCTTGGCGATGTCGTTGTCCCCGGCGTAGACGATCACGGCGCGGGGCTCGAGGGGGACGACGAGGCGCTCGAAGAAATGGACCGTGTCGGGCAGCATGGAGCCGCCGAAGCCGTGGTTGACGACCTTCTCCTCCGGCCAGGAGGTGCCGAGATCCCACATGCGGATGCTGGAGCTGCCGACGAAGAGGAGGGATCCCGGCGCGGCGGGCTGCTCCTTCTGCTTCGCCTCGAGGGCGGCGATGTCCTTCTCCCACCGGGCCGGGCCGCTGGGCGTCTCGGCGAAGGCGAGAGAGGCGAGGAGGACGAGGGCGGCGGGGAGAAGTCGGTGGGCACGCATGTCTGCCGTAGACAGGACGCGGCTCCGCGGCGATTTCAAGCCCGCGATGGCGGACGCCTTGCGTTTTTGGCGAGGCGTGACGAAGATGCCCTCCCCACCGAATTCATGGGCGGAACGGAACACAGCAGCCCGGAGCCGGTCGGAGTCGAAGCCATTCTCGAGGCGCTCGAGAGCGGCGAGGCCGACCGGATCGCGGAAATCGCCCAGGAGGCCCATCCTGGGGACGTCGAGCTTGCGTTCGAGCGTCTCGACGAGGAGGACCGCGAGCAGGTCCTCGACCAACTGCCCGCCGAGGTGCTCTCGAACTGGGCGGGCTACCTCTCCGCCTCGGACGTCGAGCACCGTCTCAGCACCCTGCCCGAGACGGAGCAGCGCGAGGTGCTGGAGTCGTTCTCCGACGACGAGCTCGTCGATTTCCTCCAGGAGGTCGACGAGGAGGACCGCAGCCAGTATATCGGGCTGCTCGACGAGGAGACCCGCCAGATTTCCGAGGATCTCCTCAAGTATCCCGAGGAGACCGCCGGGGGCCGCATGACGAAGGCCATGGCGGTCGTGCCGGTGAACCTGACGGTGAAGCAGGCCCTGGACACGCTGGAGGCGATCCGGGAGGAGGCCGAGCTGCTGAGCCGGATCTACATCGTCGACGGGGACCGCCGCATCCTCGGAAAACTGAGGCTGCGCGACCTCGCCTTCAGCAAGTGGGAGACGCCGATCCGCGAGCTGATGGATTCGGACCAGATCTCCATCCACGCCATGGCCGACCAGGAGGAGGCCGCGCAAATGATCGCGCGCTACGACCTGATGGCCCTGCCGGTGGTGGACGACGAAGGCCGTCTTCTCGGTGTCATCACGCACGACGACGCGCTCGAGATCCTCGAGGAGGAGTCGACCGAGGACATGGAGCGCATCTCCGGCATCGGCGGGCAGAGCGAGTTCGCCTATCTCCAGACCTCGTCGCCGGCGCATTTCCGGAGGCGCTTCGGCTGGATCCTCGCCCTCGCCTTCCTCGCCCTGTCCTCGGGATTCGTGCTCCATGCCTACGAGTCGGTCCTGACGAAATACTACATCCTCGCGCTCTACCTGCCCATGGTCGTCGCGGCGGGAGGGAACACGGGCGCGCAATCCGCCACGATGGTGATCCGCGCGATGTCCCTCGGCGAGCTGGGAACGCGGGAGTTCTGGCGCGTGGTCTGGAAGGAGGGGCGCGTCGGGCTGATGCTGGGCTCTCTTCTCGGCTGCTGCGTCGCCCTGCCGATCGCGGTCTTCATGCCCGAGACCGTCGGTCAAGGCATGCCCGGTCCGTCCTCCATCGCGCTCGTGGTGGGCTGCGCCATCATGCTCCAGGTGCTGACTTCGACCTTGATCGGAGCGGCCCTGCCCCTCGCGGCGAAGAAAGCGAAGCTCGATCCCGCCGTGGTTGCTTCGCCGGTGATTACGACGGTGGTGGATGTGACCGGCAGCGTGATCTATTTCAGTCTGGCGCAGGCTATTTTTGGATGAGGGGGGGCGAACGCCCTGTGACTCCGGGAATGGCAGCCTACGGAACACGCGGAAGGCACGGAAAATGAAGCGATGTGTTTTTCACGTTGGCCCCTTGGAAGGTGGGGACTCGTGTGCGGTGGACCTTCGGCGTCTTCCGCGTGTTCCGTAGGCCCCACTTTCCAGGTTGAGTTCAGGGAAGGGAATTCCCCAACCTTTAATTATTGTTTTTATTGAAATTATCAATTAAAATGAAGGATGAGTGATTCATCCTGGCGGAGAGGGGGTGGTGTGCCCGGGCTGCTGACGGCGGCGGCCCGGTCGCGGCCCGATGCTCCGTTTCTCGAGGACCGCTTCGGCACGATCTGGACCTATGCTCAGGTGGAGGAGCGCGCGTACCGCTTTGCCGCCTTTCTCCGTGATGCGGGGGTGCGGCGCGGTGACCGGGTCGCGATCCATGCCCGAAACCGCGCCGAGATCGCGGTGGCTCTCTTCGGAACGTCCCTCGCCGGAGGGATCTTCGTCGTTCTCAATGCGAAGCTCCGTCCCAAGGGGCTGGCGGCCATCCTCGCCCAGGCCGAACCCGCCGCGATCGTCGTCGATGGGGAAACGGCCGCGAACCTCGATGGGATCGGGTTGGGAGAGGCCCGTGTCCTCGTCGTCGGGGAGGACTCGTGGACCTCGGCCCTCGCGGGCGAGCCATGGGCGGGGGAGTGGGAGGGTTTCGACGTCGATGCGGCCTCCCTCGTCTTCACCTCGGGCAGCACGGGCATTCCCCGGGGCGTCGTCCTTTCCCACGACAACATCACCTATGCCGTCGGAGCGATTCAGCAACGGCTCGGCTACCGGCCTGACGACACCATCGGCGGATTCCTGCCCCTCGCCTTCGACTACGGACTCTACCAGATCCTCCTCGCGGCGCAGGCGGGGACGAGGCTCTACCTAGGCGATCCCGACCAGGTGGGGCCGAGGCTGCCGCAGGTCCTTCGGCAGGCGGGTGTCACCGTCCTGCCCGGCGTGCCTTCGGTCTACGCCGCCCTCATCGCTCTCGGTCGCCGCGGATCGCTCGATCTGCCGACGCTGCGCGCCATCACGAACACGGGAGAGCGCCTGCCTCTCGCCTACATCGAGGAACTGCGCCGCCTCTTCCCCGGACTGGAGGTCTTCGTGATGTATGGGCTCACCGAGTGCAAGCGCGTCTCCATTCTTCTGCCCTCGGAGTTCGAAGCGCATTCCGACACCGTCGGGCGACCTCTCGACGGCACCGAAGCCTACGCGGTCGATGCCGAAGGCCGACGGCTCCCTCCCGGCGAGACCGGCGAGCTGGTCGTGCGCGGTCGCCATGTCGCCCTCGGCTACTGGCGGGCGCCCGAGGAAACGGCCCGCCGCTTCCGCAAGCGTGCCCCGGAGACCGCGGTCGAGCTGTTCACCGGCGACAGCGGCTCGGTCGACGGGGACGGTTTCATCCGCTTCTCTGCGCGCAGCGACGATTGGATCAAGCACCGGGGCCACCGTCTCAGCCCCCTCGAGATCGAGACCGAAGCCTGCCAGATCGAGGGCGTCGTCGAGGCCGCCCTGCTCCAGCGGGAGGACGACGACACGCTCCATCTCTTCGCGACCGTCTCCGATCCCGCGACGACGGCTCCGGCGATCCTGAAGGCGCTCGGCGAAGTCCTCGAGCTGGTCAAGGTCCCCGACCGCATTCTCGTGCTCGACGAGATGCCGAAGTCGATCAATGGCAAGATCGACCGGAAAACCCTCGCCGCCCGGCTCGCGGACTGAAGCGATGGCCTACCGCATTGCCATCGCCACCGGAGCCTCCGAGGAAAGACGGCGCATCGCCGCCTTTCTCGCCGCGTTCGTCCGCGATGGAGAGCTCGCCCAGCCCCGGCCCGGCGACGACGAGGCGGCGGTCTGGGAGCGGCGCATGGGCTGGTGGTGGGACGACAATCCACATGACCGCGAGGATTCGCCCAAGGGATTTCTCCTCGAGCACGAGGAGGCCGGGCTCGTCGGCTTCAGCGGCTACATCCCTTTTGGCTACGAATGCGACGGGGAAACGGTGCCGAGCCTCGTGGCCACGACGCTCTTCGTCCGCGAGGCGCATCGCGGGGCGGTGATGGGACTGCTCGCGAGGCAGCGCTCCCTCGCAAAAACCCATCAGATCGTCGATGGCTCGCCGTCTCCCGAGATGCGGCGGCTGCTGGAGAAGTTCGGCTACCGCCGTGCCGGAGAACGCGCCCAGTATCTGGTTCCGAAATGGGCAGCCGCCCGCGCCGTCCTCCGTGCGCTCGACTGGAGCCTTCCCCTGCCGTCCTCCGCCGAAGCGACGGACTGCCACCTCGTCGCCGATCCGGCGGAATGGGATGGATTCCACGAGCCGCACGACGGCCGCATCCGTCGCCACTGCGGCCGCGCCACGGCCGAGTGGCTGCTCCGCTGCGGTTCGGAAGCGAGGAGCTTCCACGGCCTGATCGCCGCGGACGGCAGTCCGCTCGCCTGCGCCCTCGCCGTCCACAAGCGGCGCTTCGGGCGGAACCTCTGCCTCCTCCTCGATCATCGCGACCACCATCCGGGCGGGGCGGGGCTGGGGCTCCTCGTGCGCAAGCTCCTCGACGATCCCGCCGCCCTGCCTGCCGGCACCGCGGGCATCGTCCTGTCCCGCTTCGATGCTCCTGCGCTCCACGGCGCCGCCGGGCGTCGCGTGGCTTCGAATCTCTACTACCACCTCCCGCCCTCCTGGCAGGACCGCCCCAAGGCCTGCCTGCCTGTCGAGGGCGATCTCGTTCTCCTTTGAATCCGCCATCCCGCGCCGCATGAAATGCCTCTGGCTCACCCGCAAATATCCCCGCCCGACGAACAGCGGAGAGCTGATCTACTCGGACGGGCTCATCCGCTCCTTTGCCCGCGCAGGAGCCGATCTGACGACGATCGCGCACGACAACGACGAGGCCCCCGTCGGCGACGGGAGCGAGGCCAGCATCTTCACCGACGAGGACGGCGTCGTCTGGCGTCTCGGATCGCCGGCGCTGGGATCGCGCCTCGGCAGCCTCCTCGGACCGCTCCCCGCCGACTCCTGGCGGCTCAAGCACGGAGGTCCGGAAGCCGCGTTCGCCGAGGCCATTTCCCGCGAGGCGTGGGACGCCATCGTCATCGACCACGCCGCCCTCGGCTGGGCCCTGCGCCCAATCCGGGAGCAGCGGCGCTCCCGCGGCATCGGGGGCGATCCCCTCGTCGTCTACGTCTCCCACAACCACGAGGCCAAGGTCCGGCGCGAGGTCGCGCGGAATTCCACCGCCTCCCTGCCGCGCCGCCTCGCCCTGCGCCTCGACGCGGAGAAATACGCCCGGCAGGAGGAGGCCCTCTGCCGCGAGGCCGACCTCGTCACCGCCATCACCCCGGCCGAGGTCGAGGCCTACCGCGCCGGCTTTCCCCGGCAGCGCTACCTCTGCCTGACGCCCGGCTACGCGGGCCCCTTCCATCCCGACCGCAGGATCACGGCGGAGACGCCCCGCCGCGTCGTCATGTCCGGCTCCTTCGAATGGATCGCGAAACGGATCAATCTGGAGCGCTTCCTCGAGCAGGCCGCCGCTCCGCTCGCCGCTGCCGGGATCGGCCTCCAGATCGTGGGCAAGGCCGACGAGGCCTTCCGAGCCGCCGTGGGAGCCCGCTTTCCCGGCGTCGACTTCGTCGGGCGCGTGCCGGAGATGAGCCCCTATCTCCTCGATGCGAGGATGGGCCTGATCGTCGAGGAGTTCGGCGGCGGATTCAAGCTGAAGACCCTCGAGTATCTTTTCCACGGACTGCCTCTCGCCGGACTCGTCCAGGCCGTCGAGGCCCTGCCTCTCAGCAGTCCCCGGCACTTGCTGCTGGAGCGCGACGTGCCGGCCCTCGTCGCCGCCGTCGTGTCGGCC
>CAYSZN010000242.1:0-6191 GCA_964435425.1 uncultured Akkermansia sp.
AGGATTCGTTCACCTCCGCGAAGTAGGCGATGTTCGCGCTGCTGTAGAAGGCGGTGTGCGCGTCGATCTGCTCGCCGAGCGAGTCCACGAACTCCTGTCCGGCGCTGCGGTAGTCCTGCAGGCCCCGCAGATGGGAGGGGAAGAAGAGAATCCCCTCGCGGCCGAGGAAGAAGCAGATCAGCAGGACGAGGACGATCGCCAGGCTGGCGTTGCCGCCGAAGAAGTAGCGGATCGCATCCTGCCATCCCAGCCCGAAGACCCGGAATCCCTTCCCCCGGAAGGAGGGAGGGGCGCTCGTCGAGACAGGCTCGGAAACGGTCGGATCGGACTCGCTCATGGCCGGATGGCGTGGAGAGGGCGGGCGGTGGGCCCGCAGAGAGGAGTGGAGGCGAGGGCGGGCCTCGGGTCAAGCGGAGCCTTGCCGAAAGCCGGCAATCCGCCCGACGGAGAGCCCGCCCCCGATGGAGGTCACTTGGCGGCGGGGATGAAGCCGACGCGCTCGACCACCTCGACGGCCTTCGCGTCCGTCGTCGCCCATTTCAGGAACTTGGCGGCCGTTTCGGAGGTCTTGCCCTTGACGGTGTAGTAGAAGAGGGTCCGCGAGATGGGATAGTCCTTCGCGTTCTCGGCCTTCATCTCCACTCCGTCGACGGCGACCGACTTGATCCCGTCCTTCGAGGTGTAGGCGAGGCCCACGTAGCCGATCCCGTTGGGGTTCTTCGCCACTTCCTCGGCGATCTGCTCGTTGCCCGCCATCTTCTGGGTGTCGGCTCCGTAGTCGCGGTCGCTCATCGCCATCTCCTGGAAGGACTTGTAGGTGCCCGAGGAGGTGTTGCGGGTGTAGACCGAGATCGGACCGGCGTCGCCGCCGAGCTCGCTCCAGTCCTTGATGTCGCCGGTGAAGATGCCTTCGATCTGCTCCGTGGTGAGCTCGTCGATTCCGCTCTTTCCGTTCACGATCACGGCGATCATGTCGAAGCCGCCGACCCACTCCTCGACCTCGAGGCCTTTCGCGGCGAAGTCCTCCTTCTCGGAGTCCTTGATGTTCCGGCTCGACATCCCGATGTCGGCGGTGCCGGCGAGCAGGTTGGAGAAGGCGGCGGAGGATCCCTCGGCCGCGATCTCGAAGGAGACGGCGTTGCCGGCCTCCTTGTAGGATTCGGCGAGCTGGGGGACCATTTTCGCTCCGAGCGTGTCGGAGCCCTTGATGACGACTTTGTCCTCCGCCCGGGCCGTTGTCAGACAGGCGATGGCGGCGATGGCGGTGGCGGCGAGAATGGATGTTTTCATCGGATTGGTAACGAATGGGTTGAGGGATGAGGGGGGGAGGACCGCTTCCGATGCCGGGTCGCGGACGACACGGGCACCTTCCTACCTTGCCCATCCTTCGCAATCGCCCTCAGGTGGCATTCTTGTCACAAAACTGTCACGGAACTGTCACTTGGCCGTTGGAGGAGTTTTTCAGCGTTCAGTGTTCAGCCTTCCGCGACCGGTAAGGATAGAGCCATGCGGCCGATCGGACGTTCAAACGACGCCTCCTTCCCTGACCGGGCCGGTCAGGGGCTACCATTGAGTTCCGCAGCGGTTCGCCGGGGTCTGGGGCGATTCCTCACTCCGCCGTCCGCACGATGTAGCCGCCGGACTTCTCGTCGGGCTGGAGCTGGATCAGGCCCCGGTCGCGGACTTCCTCGAGGAGCGAGTTGAAGCCGCGGAAGCCGTAGTAGCTCTCGGCGAAGCCCGGCTTCTTCCGCTTGATCGCCTGCTTCAGCATCGATCCCCACACGATCTCGTCCTCGCCGCGGGTCTCGGCCATCGTCTCGAAGGTCTCCAGGACGAGCTGCACCGCCTCGTCGCGCCGGTCGGCCAGCACCGCCGCCGACTCGGGCGTCCCGGTCTCGCCGCCGTTCCCTTCGTCCACCGCCTTCGCCGGGGCCTTCTTCGTCGTCTGCCGCGATTTCGCGCTCTCCTTCTTGCGCACGAGGTCGTCGTAGAAGATGAACTCGTCGCAGTTCGAGACGAAGAGGTCCGAGGTCGACTGCTTCACCCCCACGCCGATAACGTCCTTGTTGTTCTCGCGCAGCTTGCTGACGAGAGGGGAGAAGTCCGAGTCGCCGCTGATGACGACGAAGGTGTCGATGTGCGGCTTCGTGTAGCAGAGGTCGAGGGCGTCGACGACCATGCGGATGTCGGCCGAGTTCTTCCCCGACTGCCGCACATGGGGGATGTCGATGAGCTCGAAGTTCGCCTCGTGCATGGCCCGCTTGAACTTCTCGTAGCGTCCCCAGTCGCAGTAGGCCTTGCGCACCACCACGCTGCCCTTGACGAGGATGCGCTCGATCACCTTCGAGATGTCGAAGCGCTCGTATTTCGCCTTCTCGGCCCCGATCGCGACGTTCTCGAAGTCGGCGAAGATCGCCATGTTGCTGGTGTGGGAGTCGATGGACATGGGAAATCCATCGCGGCATCCCCGTCGCTGCGCAATCGCGGAAATGAAGGGAATTTTGGCTTGTCGCCAGGGCGGAAAACCACCATCATCCCTGCATGAGCGCGATCGAGCAAACGGGCGGCAAGTCTTCGACGGGAAAAATCATCGGATTCATCGGTTGCGGATGCCTCGGGGTGATCCTCGTCGGTGTCGCCGTGATCGGATTGATCTTCTGGGGAGCCGGAAAGGCCCTGAAGAGCGCCGAGCCCTACCGCGACTCCATCGCCGCCGTCGAAGGCAACGCCGCCGCCGCCGAAGCGCTCGGAACTCCGATCAAGCCGGGATTCATGCCCAGCGGCAACTTCAATTTCAGCAACGGCGAGGGCAAGGTCGATTTCAGCATCCCCGTCTCCGGACCGAAGGGCAAGGGCACCCTCCGCGTCGTCGGCTCGAAGCCGGCCGGAGCCTCGTCGTGGACCTACGAGACCTGGCAGCTCGACGTGCAGGGGGGCGACTCCATCCCGCTGGGGCAGTGACGCCCCTTTCCCGGCACGCGCCGTTGCCCGGGTCCCGAGGCCGTGCGAAAGTCGTGCCATGCAGCTCGTCTTCCTTCTCTTCCTCGTCGCCGCGACGGCCACGATGTGGGGACGCACCCGCTTCCTCAAGATCTACGGGCAGGAAGCCTCGAACCTCATCTCCTCCCGCGTGACCGGGGCGGAACTGGCCGAGGCCATCCTGCGGAAGGAAGGCATCCAGGGCGTGTCCATCGCGAAGGGGCGCGGACTCCTTCCCGATTTCTACGATCCCTCGGAGCGGCGCATTACCCTCGCGCCGCAGCACTTCGCCGCCTCCACCTTCAGCGCCCTGGCCATCGCCGCCCTCCAGGCGGGCAAGGCGATCCAGCATCACGAAGGCCACCGCCCCCTCCTCTGGCGCAACGCCGCGGTGGGCTGGTGCGCCCACCTCAGCCTGCCTCTCCTCCTCGCCGGCATTCCTGTCCTCGCCCTCGGCATGGGAAAGACCGTCCTGCCGGTGCTCGTCCTCGTCTGGTCGCTGCTGGCCTTCTGGAACCTGATCACCCTGCCCACCGAAATCGACGCCGGACTGCGGGCGCGGCGCGTCCTCGAGGACCTGCGCGCCTTCCGCAACCTCGACGAGCGCGTGGGCGTCGAGCGCGTCATCGGCGCCGCCAGCACCGCCTACATCGACGGCATCTCCGTCGCCGGTTCGTGGATCGCCCGGATTCTGGTGCCCTGGATGCGCGAGAAGGCGGGGTAGGGTAGGGGTGCTCCCGTCACTCCACCACCTGGATCCGGATGTCCTTGAACCACACCACCTGTCCGTGGTTCTGCAAACCGATGCGGCCGGTGCGGGGCTTGTCCTTGATCGCCACCTTGAACTTGTTCGGCGTGCCGTCGGGATTCTTCCCGGCCTCGGGCCAGTCGTCCACATCCACGTCGAAGACCCGCACGCCGTTGAGGTGGCAGGTCATCTTTGGGCCGACGCATTTCAGGACGAGGGTGTTCCACTCGCCCACCGGCTTCGCCGGATCGGCCTCGGGAGCCTTGCCCTCGTAGAAGGACCCGTTCAGCTTCCTCGCGTCGAGCGGGCCGTGCGTCTTCTGGTAGCCCGCATCGTCCAGCAACTGCACCTCGCAGCCGAGGTTCACCGGATCGCCCTTGTCGACTCGGTAGAAGACGCCGCTGTTCGCTCCCTCGGAGAGCTTGTAGGAGAGCGAGAGCTCGAAGTCGCCGTAGTCCGCCTTTGTCCAGATATAGCCCATCGAGCGGGTCTTCACCGTGCCGTCGTCGCCTTCGGAGGACTCCATGCGGCAGACGAGCGAGCCGTCCTCCTCGATCTCCCACGCGCCCGGAGCGAACTCCCAGGCGTCGAGGTTCTTGCCGTCGAAGAGGACGGTTTCCTCGGCGGCGGGATCGGCGGCGCCGAGGGAGGCGATGGAAAGAAGGCCGGCGAGCGGAGCGATGAGAAGTGCGCGTTTCATGGTCGTGTTGGGGAAAGATGGCGTTTCATCCGCTTCCGTGCAAATCGGCGGCGGGAGGATTGAGGCAAAAAGATTCTGGGTAGAAAAATGGGAAGCGGAGGATGGGGGATCTTTTTGCCCAAAATCTTTTTGCCCCATCTCGTTTCCTGCTCCTCTCTCGATGAGGTTTTGACCACGGATTACACAGATGAACACGGATGGGGGAGTATCAGAATCCTCTCATCTTAAGCGGGTCGTATTTTTGTGATCCGTGCAATTTGTGCCATTCGTGGTTAAATCCTCTTTTTCCTGCGTTCGGTATTGGGGCCACAAAAACCAGACGACAATTCGCCTCATTCCGTGCCTTTTGCGGCTACTCCCCTCATCCAGCCAAGCCTGTCCTACGCCGCGGCAGGGGAATAGCGGATCTTCGGGATCGCCTTCAGCAGGTTCCTCGCCGCCTCGGACTGCGGATGGGCGAACAGCTCCTCGGCCTCCGCGACCTCGACGATCCTCCCGCCCTCCATCACCGCGATCCGGTCGGAGAGGTAGCGCACCACGGAGAGATCGTGCGAGATGAAGATCATCGTCAGGCCGAGCTCGTCGCGCAGCTTGAGGAGAAGGTTCAGGATCTGGGACTGGATCGAGACATCGAGGGCCGAGACCGGCTCGTCGGCGAGGATCAGTTTCGGCTCCGGCCCGAGGGCGCGGGCGATGGCGATGCGCTGGCGCTGCCCGCCGGAGAACTCGTGCGGATATTTGCGGACGTATCGCGCGTCGAGCCCGACGCGGGCCATCAGCGCGGCCACGGCGGCCTCGAGGGCGGAGCGGTCGCGGCGCAGGTCCGGATGCCGCGTCAGGATCGACTCGGCCAGAGTGCTGAAGACGGTCATGCGCGGATTGAGCGAGGCGTAGGGATCCTGGAAGACCATCTGGAAGTCACGGCGGCGTTTCCGGATCTCGTGCGGCGGCAGGTCGGCGAGCCGCTCGCCCTTGAGCACGACGCTGCCCGAAGTCGGCGCGAGGAGCTGCATGACGAGCTTCGAGAGGGTGGATTTTCCGCAGCCGCTCTCCCCCACGAGACCGAGGATCTCACCCTGTTCGATCCGCAGGGAGACCCTGTCGACCGCACGGATCACGGATTTTTTGGGCGTCGGCCAGCCCTCGCGGCGGACGAAGTGACGGCTGAGGTTTTCGAGTTCGAGGTAGGACATGGGACGACGGGGCCGGTGGGGAAATGTATCCGACATCCGGCGTTTCGCCCTCTCTTTTCCGGGAGGGGGGAAAAGGGGGCTGTGGGCGTGCTCTACCCGCTGTTCGAGCCCAAGGAGTGGGACTTTTCAAGTCCCGTCTGGTTTAAGGGGACTTGAAAAGTCCCCTTCCGTTGCCTTGGTAATCTCCTGTCCGCTATTTCCACTGGACTCCCCTGCGAGCGTCGCCACCTTGCCCGCGTGAGATTCTACCAGGAGACAGCCAAGGCTCCGTCGAAGGACTATTCCGGTGCCGGAATCCTCCTGAGCAACGTCCTCGCCATCGTCTACGCGCTGATCGCCGGCTGGAGTCTTGGCGCGATGATGGGCATCTACTGGGTGCAGAGCGTCATCATCGGATTCTTCCATTTCTTCCGCATCCTCCTCCTGAGATCCTTCTCGACGGAGGGTTTCACCAGCAACGGCCAGCGGGTTCCGGAGACGGCGAAGGGCAAGAGGAGCACGGCCTTCTTCTTCGCGGTCCACTACGGGGTCTTCCACTTTGTCTATGCCATCTTCCTTGTCATCTTCGCCG
>CAYSZN010000243.1:0-6188 GCA_964435425.1 uncultured Akkermansia sp.
TCGGCGTCGCCTTCGAGCAGGTCGGCGAGGTCGCGGGGGAGGAACTCGGGTCCGTAGGTCTCGTAGACTGGCCGGTCGTGGAGCTTGCCGTAGGCGTCGTGGACGGCGAGGTCGAAGAGGGAGAAGCACACGAGCGCGGCGAGATGCGGCAGCGCGGCCTCGGGAGTACGGTCGGCGTTGAAGGCGTCCTGCAAGGCGTGGAGGCGGTGCTCGATGAAGTCGTGGCCGAGCTCGATGGCGTGGCCCGCCGCGTCCCATGTCGAGAGGTCGCGAGCGATGGCGAGGGTGAAGTCCTTCAGTGCGGTGAGGCGCTCCTCGTAGGGCAGGGCCGAGGGCCAGACCCAAGCGACGGCGAGCGGGGTCTCGCCCCAGCCGGTGGCGGTTTTCCCGTCGGTGCCCTCGACGACGATACGGGCGCGGGCGCAGGTGACGGAATCAAGAACTTGGTTCCCGAACTTCAGCGGCACCCGCATCTCGATGGGGATGAAATGGAGGGAGACTTCGCGGATGCGGGCGGATTTGGGATGGGTGGGCATGGTGAAGAAAGAGGGTATTGCGTCAGGAATCGCGTCAAATACGAGTGCATGACGCAAATAGAAAAAGATTCAACACATTCATTTTCAATGATTCGAGAATTTATGCGTCAGCTTTTGCGTCAGAATCGATTGGTTGAAGCATAAACCAACGTCGGGCGCGGCTGTTTCCAGCCAAGCCGATGCGATTTTCCCCTCCCTTGGGATTCCACCGCTCTCGCCTCGATTGGATCGGGAAGGCGGTTCTTCATCTCCGGGGTCAATTTCCATCCGTGGGCGAGGGCGTCGAGGGTGGGGAAAAGAAAGGTTGGTGTTCCCCTGGCAGCAGCGCTTGAAGGCAGAGGGGCGCATCATTGGTTCGCGAACGGATCGATCAACCGCAGCCCGTCGATGTGCTTGAAGTCGTCCGTGTTGCGTGTGACGAGCGGCAGGGCGTACTCGAGTGCGGTGGCGGCGATGATGGCGTCGCCGAGTTTCATCCTCCTTTGGCGTCGCAGCATGATGGCACGTTCGATGATTTCGTCGTCCAGAGGATAGATCAAGCTAGAGGCTGTCAACTTGCGGATGGCTTTGTCTTCGGACTCGGAAATGCCCGGATAGCCCAGTGCTTCGATCTGGACCACGCTCGCAATGGCCGCGCTTGGGTCAACCGTCCACGTGGACAGCCATTCGCCGCCGGGTTTGCACGAGTAGATGACGATGTTCGTGTCGAGCAGCATCGGTGATCATTCGCGCCCCGGAAGCGCGACGTCTTGACGGATTTCCCGTTGCCACGCCACAGGGTCGGCGATCTCTCGATAGGGGTCGAGCTGGCGAATTTCCTCGAGCGCCTCCTTGCGCCGCGCCAGCATTTCCGGCGTGGCCATCAGCTTGCGGCGCTTGGGGGCGTCGGCTTCTCCGGAGTCGTCCTCCACCATCACGACAATCTCCGCCCGCCCCGGCTTCAGCCATGCGGGCAGGGGGGAAAGCAGCCTCAGACCGCCGTCTTCCGTGATTTCCGCCTCGGCTCTGATCGAGTTCATGCAGATGCAGCCTACCAGATTTTTGCTGCTTATCCAGTCCGCCTCGCCGCCTTTTTGATGGCTGGCCGCCGGTGGCTGAACTGGCCAGAACACTTCTCCTTCAAGCAACCCGCGCCCTGCCAATCAGCCCCGTTTGCCAAATCTTTCCCGCCGCCCCGAAATAGGAGCGGGGCCGACCGCCGCCGATCCAGTGCGGGGACTTGAAAAGTCCCCCTCCTATTCACAAACCCGCCATCCGCGCCTCGATCTCCTCCGCCTCGATGGGGATGTGGGCCATCAGATCGATATTGCCGCCGCTTCTCACGACGATGTCGTTTTCGAGGCGGATGCCGATGCCTTCTTCGCGGAGGTAGAGGCCGGGCTCGACGGTGACGACCATGTTCTCGACGAAGACGTTCTCCGCCGGGGCCACGTCGTGTACGTCGAGGCCGAGGCTGTGGGAGGCGCCGTGCATGAAATACTGCCGGTAGGCACGCTTCTCCTCGGGCAGGTCCTCCTGGGCGCGCTCGTCGGCGACGGTCTGCGGATCGAGCAGGCCGAGGCCGATCAATTCCTCCTCGACGGCGCGGGCGACCTCCTTCTGGTAGACTTCGCGGATGGCCTTGCCGGGCACGATGAGCTCGGCGATGCAGAGCCGCAGGATGCGGAGGACGGCGTCGTAGACGGCCCGCTGGCGCGGGGTGAATCTCCCGTTCGCCGGGATCGTGCGGGTGAGGTCGGAATTGTAGTTCGCATACTCCGCCGCCACGTCGAGGAGGATCAGGTCGCCGTCGTGGCAGGGTTGGTCGTTGGCCACGTAATGGAGGACGCAGGCGTTCGCCCCCGAGGCGACGATGGGCTGGTAGGCGAAGCCGCGCGAGCCGTGGCGGACGAACTCGTGCAGCAGCTCGGCCTCGATCTCGTACTCCTTCACGCCGGGCCTGACAAAGCGCAACAGCCGCTCGAATCCCCGCGCCGTGATGTCGCAGGCCCGCTGGATCAGGGCGATCTCCGCCTCGGATTTCTCCACGCGGAGACGGTGCAGAATGGGCGCGAGGCGTTCGTAGCGGTGGTGCGGATGGCGTTCCTGACAAAGCCACCGAAAGCGATCGTCGAGGGAGAAGTTCACCGGCGCTCCGGAGCGGGCGTGCTCGTTGTGGTTCAGCCAGAGCGGGTCCGCCTCGCGCACGAGCGTGCGGAAGACGGCGTCGAAGTCCTTCGTCCATTGCACGTTGGCGATCCCCGAAAGGCTCGCAGCTTCCTCCCGCGTCGCCTTCCGGCCCTCCCAGATCGCGATCAGATCCGAGGTCTCGCGGACGAAGAGGATCTCGCGCATCGCCGGATCGGGATGTCCGGGGAAGAGCAGAAGGACGGTCTCCTCCTGGTCCAGCCCGCTGAGATAGAACAGGTCGGAGCTCTGGATGAACGGCTGCGTGCCGTCCGCGTTGCGCCAGGGAAGATCGGCGGAATGGACCACGGCGAGGGCTTTGGCAGGCAGCGAGGCGGCGAGCCGGGCCCGGTTTTTGATAAATAGATCCGAAGGAATTTCGTCGTACTTCATCGTCTAAAAAAGCGGGCAGATGGCGGGATTGTGCTATGGTCTTCCCCTCCCGTCCGGCGAGTTGGCAGGCAGGCAAAGGCCGGGCTCCGGAGGCTCAACCCTATATGGAAGAACTCGAAAGACAAACGGTCGTTATCGCGGACAACGATCCGGATTTCCTTGAATGGGCCTCCCGGCACCTCGATGCCGAGTCGGTCGAGGTGGCGACGACGCGCTCCGCGGACGAGGCCCTGAAGCTCTTCACCGAGCGCCGCGCCGACCTTCTTGTGGCGGATTTCGAGCTGAGGCCCTTCGACGGGGTCGAGCTGCTCAAGCGCGTCCGCATGGCCAACCCGAATGCGATGGTCATCCTCAACGGCCGCGTCCACTCGACCAACGCGGTGATCGAAGCGATGCGCCTCGGGGCCTTCGACGTGCTGCGGCGCGAGTCGGTGAACTTCGAGCTGCGCCCGGTCGCCGAGCGCGCCCTCTCCGCCGCCGAGCAGATGCGGGCCGCCGAGAACCGTTCGGATTCCGAGCCCATCGTTCCGCCGCAGCCGACCGACGACCTCATCATCGGCCGTTCCCCGGCGATGCAGGATGTCTATAAGCTGATCGGCCGCGTCGCCCGGGCCGACGCCCCTGTGCTCATCACCGGCGAGAGCGGGGTGGGCAAGGAGGTCGTTTCCAACGCGATCCACAAGTTCTCCCGCCGCGCCAAGGCCGAGTATGTCGCGATCAACTGCGCCGCGATCCCCAGCAACTTGCTTGAGAGCGAGCTCTTCGGCCACGAGAAGGGCGCTTTCACCGGGGCGGTCTCGCAGCGCATCGGGCGCTTCGAGCAATGCCACGGCGGCACCCTCTTCCTCGACGAGATCGGCGACATGCCGCTGGAGGTGCAGAGCAAGCTGCTGCGCGTCCTCCAGAGCGGCGAGTTCTCCCGCGTCGGCGGCAACCAGACGCTCCACAGCGACGTCCGCATCCTCGCCGCGACGAACAAGCGGCTCGAGGAGGAGGTCGAGCACGGCGCCTTCCGCGAGGATCTCTTCTACCGGCTGAACGTCGTGCGCATCCACATCCCGCCGCTGCGGCAGCGGCTCGAGGACATCCGCCTGCTCGCCGAGCATTTTCTGCAGAAGCGCACCGAAAGCGGGCGCGGTCGGCCCATGCAGTTCTCCAAGGACGCCGTCGAGATGCTGGAGGGCTACCACTGGCCCGGCAACGTGCGCGAATTGGAGAATCTGATCCAGCGGGCCTGCGTTCTCGCGAGCGGCAATGTGATCCTCGCCACCGACCTGCCTTTCGACCAGGCGGGCCGCAACGAGAGCGAGTGGGCCGTTCTTGGACGGGCGGCGAAGCGCTTCCTCCAGGCGGCGGAGGAGGCGGGAGTCTCCCCCATCGCGCTGGCTCTCCGGGTGCTCGCCGAGACCGCCTTGGAGGAAACCGGCAGCGACGAGCGGGCGGCGGCACTGCTGCGGATTTCGACCGAGGAGCTGATCGACCATCTCGAAGGCCGCGGCGACCCCGCCGATGTCCCCGCGAAAAAGGGCCGCGGTGCGTCAAGAGGTTCCGCGAGGGTGTCCTGAGACGGGGCCCGGATGGCTGGAAGTCACTCTCCGACCGGCCCCGCCTGCTCCGCGAGCCATTCCTCCACGATGCCGCGGAAGGCTGTCACCGCCGGGTCGTCGCCCTCGCGCGACCAGACCATCACCACGGGCAGGGTCTCTGTGGGAACGAGGGGGATCAAGGCCACGTCCGGCGTTTCCGGCGTGACGCTCTCGGGCACGATCCCGATGCCCGATCCCGCCTCGACGTAGCGGAGGATCGTGCCGATCACGCTCGGGGTGTGGGCGATGCGCGGGGCGAAGCCGGCGGCGGCGCAGGCGGCGAGAATGGTGTCGTGCGATCCCGCTCCCTCGCGGCGCGCGAGGAGAACGATGGGCTCGTCGGCGAGCTCGCCCCAGGCCAGCGTCTCCGCTCCGGCGAGCGGATGGTCCGCCGGCATCGCCGCGCAGAGCCGCTCCCGGCAGAGCAGGAGGGATTGCAGGCCGAGGGCCTCGTGGGCGAGGACGGGACGGGTCAGGCCGACGGAGAGACGCCCTTTCGAGACCATCTCCCAGACCCGCTCGGGAGTGCGCTCCTCGAGGACGATGGTCACGCCCGGATAGCGGCGATGGTAGGCTTTGAGAATTCCGCCGAGAAACGCCCGCGTCGGCGGTCCGATGTAGCCGAGCCGCAGTTCGCCGTCCTCCCCGGCGGCGGCGCGGCGCACCCGGCGCACCGCCTCGTCGAGCCGTTCGAAGAGAAAGCCTGTCTCGCGCAGCAGCACCTCCCCGCCCGGAGTCAGCCGCATGGCGCGCCGGTTGCGCTCGAGGAGGAGGGAGCCGATCTCGGCTTCCAGTTCCTGCACCGCGCGGCTCAGGGCGGGCTGGGCGATGCGGAGGCGTCGCGCCGCCTTGGAGAAGCTCAGCTCCTCGGCGACAGCGTGGAAATAGCGGAGGTGGCGGAGTTCCATCGATACCGGATCGGCATAGAAGGGATACCGTCGATTCGATTTCGTTACAAGGGGGAATCGCTTCCCGAGAGGCGGCGCGGTCTGGCGGACTGCTGGAAAGACGGATTCCCTTGCTATTGCGATTGTCTTTCGGAACCCTTTCTGTCAGAATTCTGCGCATGGTGTCCGACCCGTCATCCAGCGACCTGACCAGTTTCCTGCAAAAGGCGCTCGAGATTCAGCTCGCCGAACCGGAGAGGCCACTGACCGAGGAGACGCTCAAGCAGATCGCCCTCAAGGCCGGATTGACCGAGGAGGACTGGGAAAAGCTCTGCGCGAAGCTGGCCGGGCATCTGGCGAAGGGGCGGAATTTCCTGAAGTTCGCGAACTTCACCGATGCGGTCACGGAACTGGAGCAGGGCGCGGCGCTCGCTCCCTACCGGGCGGATGTTCTGGTCGATTGCGGAAAGGCGCATTCCGGCCGCTGGAAGGAGACGCGGTCGCGCCCGTCGAGGGACCGGGCGGAAGCCATGTTCAGGAAGAGTCTGGAAATCGATCCGGACAACGCCGATGCGGCGGAGCAGCTGAGTGCTCTGAAGACGTCGAAGCCCGCCTCGCGG